>NZ_JBFAOJ010000033.1:0-82203 GCF_040675205.1 Streptosporangium sp. NPDC049644
GTCGCGCGGTGCGCACCGCGCGACGACCGGCTCACAGGGCTTGCCCGGAACCTACTCCAGGGTTCACTGCCTGCTCGGCGCCAGCTCGTCCTTGTCGTAGACCTTCAGCTCCGGCCGCGAGTTCCCCTCCTTGGGGGTACGCCGCAGCCGCTCCTTGAGCCGCTCCACCATCACGTACAGGGTCGGCACCAGCACCAGCGTCAGCAGCGTCGACGACAGCAGCCCGCCGATCACCACGATCGCCAGCGGCTGGGAGATGAACCCGCCAGAACCGGTCAGCCCCAATGCCATCGGAATCAACGCGAAGATCGTCGCCACCGCGGTCATCAGGATCGGCCGCAGCCGCCGCCGCCCCCCCTCGACCACCGCCTCCACGATTCCCATGCCCTGCTCGCGGTACTGGTTGATCAGGTCGATCAGCACGATGGCGTTGGTCACCACGATGCCGATCAGCATCAGCATGCCGATCAGGGCCGGCACGCCCAGCGGCGTGCCCGTGGCCAGCAGCAGCCCGATCGCACCGGTCGCCGCGAACGGCACCGACACCAGCAAGATCAGCGGCTGCACGAAACTCCGGAACGTCGCCACCATGATCATGAAGACGATCGCGATCGCCGCGAGCATCGCCAGCCCCAGCTGCCCGAACGCCTCGGCCTGGTCGGCGCTGACCCCGCCCACGGTGAAGCTCGCCCCCGCGGGCATCGCCAGCTTGTCCAGCCTCGCGGTCAGCTCGGTGCTCACCGCACCCAGGTCACTGCCAACAGCCGTGCCCGACACCGTCGCGCTGCGCGCACCGTCGATCCGGGTCACCTGCGTGGGGCCGTCGACCTTGGAGACCTCGGCCACCTGCGACAGCCTGACCATGCCCGCCGCCGTCGGCAGCGTCAGCGCGCGCACCGCCTTGAGGTCCTCGGGAGCCTCACCGGCCCGCAGCACCACCGCACCGGCGCGCCCGTCCAGCGTCAGCTCACCTAGCGACATCCCGCGGAACCGCTGCGCGACCAGCTGCCCGATCTGCGTCTCGGTCAGTCCCCTGGCCGCAGCCTTCTGGCGGTCGACCCGCACCTCGATGCGCTGCGCGCCGGCCTCCAGGTTCGAGGTCACGTCCCGCAGTTCGCCCAGGTCCGCCATCGCCGCGCGCACCGTCTCGGTCGCGGTGCGCAGCGTCGTCACATCCGGCGCCTGCACGATCACCTGCAACTGATCGGTCGAACCGCCGCCGGGGGCGCCCTGAGCGCCGCCCACGGTGATCTCCCCGACGTCGGAGAGCCCCTTCAGCCGCTCACGCAGCGCCTCCTGCAACGCCTCGGCGTCGGCACCCTCCTCGATCGTCAGCGAGTAGGAGGCCCGGTCTCCGCCGCCACCACCGGTCAGCCCCTGGAGCCCACCGCCGGCACCCACGTTCACCTGATAGCCGTCCACCGCCTTCAGTGACCTCAGAACCTCCTCGACCTTCTTGGCCGCGGCGTCCGTCGTCGCCAGGTCCGTCCCCGCGGGCATCCGCTGGCTGATCGAGACCGTGTCCTGCCCCGAGGAGTCGATGAAGTTGGTCTCCAGCCGGCCGGCCAGCCCCATCGTCGCGGCGAACACCACCACCCCCACCAGCAGCGTCACCAGCCGCCGCCGGGTGGCGAAACGCAGCACCGGCAGGTAGGCCCGCTGCAACGGACTGCGCAGCTCCTTGGCCTCGGCCTCCTCGCGCACCGCCCGCGCCTGCTCGGGCGAGAGCACCGGCGTCTTCAGGAACCAGTAGGCCAGCACCGGCACCACGGTCAGCGACACCAGCAACGACGCCAGCAGCGCCACGCTCACCGTGATCGCGAACGGTGCGAACAGCTGCCCCACCATGCCGCCCACCACCGCGATCGGCACGAACACCGCGACGGTCGTCAAAGTCGAGGCCGTCACCGCGCCGCTGACCTCACGCACCCCCTCCAGCACCGCCTTGCGCTTGGCCTCGCCGTAGCCGAGATGACGCTTGATGTTCTCCAGCACCACGATCGAGTCGTCGACCACCCGGCCCACCGCGATCGTCAGCGCGCCCAGCGTCAGCATGTTCAGCGAGTAGTCACCCACCCACAGTGCGATCAGCGCGATGATCACCGACAGCGGGATGGAGGCCGCCGTCACCAGCGTCGAACGCACCGACAGCAGGAAGACCAAGATGACCAGCACCGCGAACGCCAGCCCCAGCAACCCCTCGGTCGTCAGGTCGTGGATCGACCGCTCCACGTAGGGCGCCTGGTCGAAGACCACCGTCACCTGCGAGGAGTCACCGATCGCCCGCACAAAGCCCGGAATCTTCTCGCGCACCGCGTGCGAGATCGCCACCGCGTTGCCGTCCGGCTTCATCGTCACCACCACACCCAGGCTCGGCTGCCCGTTGGTGCGCGTCAGCGAGGTGCCCTCGGCCAGCGACCGCTCCACCGTGGCCACCTCGCCCAGCCGCACCGGCTGGGGGGCCGGCGCCGGACGCTGGGCCTGAGCCTGCCGGCCCTGCGTGCCCTGCTGGGCACCTCCCGGCCGCGCCTGCGCCGGTGCCTGCGCGGGAACCTGCGCCGGCACCGCGGGGGTCAGATAGAGGTCCTTCAGCTCCTGCAGAGTCGAGACCCGCGCGCCGACCTGCACCGTCAGCGACGCCTTGTCCTCGGTCAGGCTGCCCGCGGGAATCGGCTGTCCGTTGGCGCGCAGCAGGTCGGCCACCGCCGTGGGCGCCAGACCCAGCAGCGCCAGCTTCCCAAGGTCCGGAGTGATCGTCACCACCTCGTCGCGGGTGCCCGTCACCGCCGCCTCGCGCACTCCCTCGATACCCTGCAGTTCCGGCACCACCAGCCGCTGCAGCCGCTCGGCCATGACCCGCTGGTCGCCGCCGTCGCCCACCGCCAGCTGCACCACCGGAATGTCGTCGGTCCCGCCCGTCAGCACCTGCGGGTCGACCTCCGCCGGCAGCTGCGTTTTGATCCGCGACAGCGCCTGCTGCATCTTCGAGACCGCGGCGTCGATGTCGGTGCCGTACTCGAA
Organism: Streptosporangium sp. NPDC049644; assembly: GCF_040675205.1. Lineage (NCBI taxonomy): Bacteria > Bacillati > Actinomycetota > Actinomycetes > Streptosporangiales > Streptosporangiaceae > Streptosporangium > Streptosporangium sp. NPDC049644. The sequence continues at coordinate 3,022 of NZ_JBFAOJ010000033.1, forward strand.
CGCCACCTGGATCTGCGCCATCCCCTCCCGAGACGTCGAGGTCACCTCCGTGACGCCCTCCAGCCCCTGGAAACTGTTCTCGATCGGCTCGGTCACCTGCTCCTCGACGATCTCGGGAGAGGCGCCCAGGTAGGGGGCCACCACGAACGCCCCCGGGAAGGAGAGCGAGGGCAGCAGTTGTTGCTTCAACGACGGGATCGCGAAGACACCGAACGCGCTGAGCACCAGCGCGATCAGTATGACGAGGCTACGGTTGGCGAGGCTCAACCTGGCCAAGGAGGTCATGGGGGCGGGACTCCTCAATGGATGTCACAACAAGATTCGCCCCAGACTAACACTTCGCCTCATACGAATATTTAAGGAAGCTTACCGTTCCTGATAAACTTCTCAGGAAGCGAGAGGTGAGCGTGAACGACAACCGCGAACGACTGATCGACCAGATCGGTGCCATCCAGCGCGACCTGGGACGACTGTTCGCCCAGCACCGCCCCTCCTCGCCCCTCTTCGACTCCAACCTGACCATGCGCCAGCTCAAGGTCGTCATCTTCCTGTCCTGCCAGGACTCCGCCTCCGGCCAGGACCTCGCCGGCCACCTCGGCGTCGGCCTCGGCACCGTCACCGGCATCGTCGACCGCCTCGTCGCCCACGGCCTCGTCGACCGCCGCGAGGACCCCCACGACCGCCGGGTACGGCGCGTCGGACTCACCCCCGCCGGCCTGGCCCTGACCGAGCAGATCGCCGACGCCGGCTTCGCCGACTTCCGCCGCATCCTGTATCACCTCGACACCGCCACCCTGCGCGACCTGTCCAACGTCATGGAGAAGATCCAGCAGGCCGCCTCCACCCTGCACGACCACTCTGCACACGAAAAGGTAGGACGATAGGTTTCGTTGCTGTGATCACACCTATCAACGACCTCTTCCGCCTCACCGGCCGCACCGCCCTCGTCACCGGCGGCAGCTCCGGCATCGGACGCACCATCGCCCACACCCTAGGCCACGCCGGCGCGGCCGTCGTCATCGTCGCCCGCCGCACCGAACAACTCACCCGCACCCTCGACGAACTCCACGACCAGGCCATCAACGCCGCCGCCATCAGCGCAGACCTCGCCGACCCCGCCGACATCACCCGCATCCGCGACCAGGCCCCCACCCTCTTCGGCGACATCGACATCCTGGTCAACAACGCCGGCAACAACATCCGCCCCCCCATGGCAAAGCTCACCGACGACGACTACCACCAGACCATGGCCGTCAACATCACCGCCCCCTACCTCCTCGGCCAGCACTTCGGCCCGCGAATGGCCCAGCGCGGCTGGGGACGCATCATCAACCTCGGCTCCCAGCAATCCCACAAAGCCTTCGGCGACAGCGGCGCCTACGGCATCTCCAAAGCCGCCATCACCGGACTCACCCGCTCCCAGGCCGAAGCCTGGTCCCCCCACGGCGTCTGCGCCAACACCATCATCCCCGGCTTCGTCCTCACCCCCCTCACCGAACCCGCCCAGGCCATCCCCGGCCGCGTCGAAGCACTCGCCGCCCGCTCCATGATCGGCCGCAACGCCACCCCCGCCGACTTCGCCGGCCTCACCCTCCTCCTCGCCTCCGACGCCGGCGCCTACATCACCGGCCAGGCCATCTGCGTCGACGGCGGCTTCTCCGTCCACTGAGCCACCCACCGGCCACGCCATAGCGACCCCGCTGCCCCCCAAGCCATCAAAACCGTCCCCAGACCGCCCCCAAGCCGAGGTGGCGCGCGCCGGCACCGAGGAGACCGGCGCGCCGCCCATGCCGCAGCAGTCGCCGACCGGGACGACCCCGCCCGCGCCACCGCCCGCCGTGACCAGGACGACGCTCACGGACCTCCCCGCACCCCGGGCCTAGCACTACACCCACGAGCAGAATCCCAGCCCCCCAACCCGGCAAAACCCCCATACATCATCAGCCTGCGCATCACCCACCATGATTGAATAACGCCCCGGATCCCAAACACACCCGGGGACGCTCATGACCACCACACACCAGCACCCCACCAACGCCCGACGAGCCGTCTCCTACTTCTTCATCCTCCTCGGCACCGTCTCCGGAGCCTGGGCCGCCCGCATCCCCGCCGTCAAACACACCCTCGACCTCAGCGACGGCCAGCTCAGCTACGGACTCCTCGCCATCGCCATCGGACTCATCACCGGCATGCGCTTCGCCGGACACCTCACCGACCGCCTCGGCAGCGCCCGCCTCATCACCCCCGCCGCCATCGCCACCTCACTGACCGTCATCCCCCCCGGCTACGCCACCACCCTCCCCGCCCTCATCGCCACCCTCTTCCTCTTCGGCCTCGTCAACGCCTCCCTCGACGTCTCCATGAACGCCCACGGCGTCGAAGTCGAACGCGCCTACGGCCGCCCCATCATGTCCTCCTTCCACGGCATGTTCAGCATCGGCGGACTCATCGGCGCAGGCATCGGCGGACTCTTCGCCTGGCTCGACCTCAGCGCCGCCGCCACCCTCACCGCCGTCGGCATCCCCCTCGCCCTCGTCTCCCTGTACGCCCGGCGCCACCTCCTCCCCACCACCCCACCCCCGGCCACCCACACCACCACCCCACGCCGCGCCCCATGGACCAACTGGATCATCCTCATGGGAATCGTGGCCTTCGCCGGACTCGTCGGAGAGGGCGCCGCCAACGACTGGACCGCCGTCTACCTCTTCCAGAACCTCGGCGCCCCCCAAGCCGTCGCCGCCGCCGGATTCGCCGTCTTCTCCACCGCCATGACCATCGGCCGCTTCGCGGGAGACCACCTCGCCCAACGGTTCGGCCCGGTGCACCTGGTCCGCTACTCCGGGCTCGTCGCCGCCCTCGGCCTCGGCACCGCCCTGCTCGTCGGCCAGACCCTCGTCGCCTTCGTGGGATTCGCCCTGTTCGGCCTGGGCCTGGCCACCATCGTCCCCCAGGTCTTCTCCGCGGCGGGAAACCACGACCCGGCCCGCGCCGGGCAGGCCATCGCCCAAGTAGCCACCGTCGGTTACGCCGGGCTCGTCGCCGGCCCCGCCATCATCGGCGGCGCCGCCGAACTCATCGGCCTGCCCGCCGCTCTGGGGATTCCCGTCCTGCTCGCGGCGTTCATGGCGGCCTCCGCCGGAGCGCTACGCCACCCGCAATCATCATGATCGGTGAAACAGGACGGCCCTCGTTTTTTGGAGAGAGTCTTTAGTCCGCTGTAAATGATCTTGACAAAGAGCGGGCGCCTTTACATTGTAGATTTATAAGAGAGGTCCAAGTCCGTGCGACCACCGGTGCCGGTATGCCTTCGCCTGCCGGTGCTCCACCGGAAGCCATGAGACCGACCCCGTGGTCACCCCGCCCCCCGATGTGCGTGAAGGCCCCCTACCTGCCCGCAGACCTGGCTGGACAACACCCCGGCGTCATCCGCACCAGGAAGGAAAGACCCGCCCATGACCGACCAGCCCACCCGCTTCGGCGACGCGACGATCGCGGTCACCGGCGCCACCGGCCGTCTCGGCGGGCGTGTGGCCCGCCGCCTGGCCGCCACCGGCATCCCGCAGCTGCTGCTGGTGCGCGACCCCGCCCGCGCCCCGCGCCTGCCCGGCACCGCCGTCGCCCGCGTCGGCTACGGCGACCACGAGGCCGCAGCGGCCGCCCTGTGCGGCGTCGAGACGGTGCCGATGGTCTCGGCCTCCGAAAGCCCCGACCGTCTGGAGCAGCACCGCGCCTTCGTCGACGCCGCCGCCGAGGCCGGCGTCGCCCACCTGGTGTACATCTCCTTCTACGGCGCCGCACCGCAGGCCACGTTCACCCTGGCCCGCGACCACCGGGTCACCGAGCAGCACATCCGTGCCACCGGCCTGGCCTTCACCTTCCTGCGTGACAACCTGTACGCCGACTTCATGCCCGCCCTGGTCGGCGACGACGGCGTCACCCGCGGCCCCGCCGCCCTGGGCCGAGCCGCGGTCGTGGCCCAGGACGACATCGCCGACGCCGCGGTCGCCGTCCTCACCGACCCGGCCGGGCACGCCGGGGCCACCTACGACCTGACCGGCCCGCATGCTCTCACCATGGAGGAGATCGCCGCCATCCTGTCGCAGGCCACTGGCCGCGCCATCACCTACCGGCCGGAGACGGTGGAGGAGGCCTACCGCTCCCGCGCCGCCTACGGCGCCCCCGCCTGGCAGCTCGACGCGTGGATCTCCACCTACACCGCCATCGCCGCCGGCGAACTCGACGGCCTCGGCGACGCCGTTCCCCGCCTGACCGGCCATCCGGCCACTCCCCTGGCCGACGTCATCGGCGGGCGGAGCGGGTAACCCGAAAAGGGACGGACACGTCAAACGACAAGTTCGCAGCTTGGTGCAGTTTCGGGAGTGCCCGGCCGAACCAGCGGGGCGTCGGCGAGGAGCACAGGGAGTTGACACTGGGTTATCGCAACCTCACAGTGAAGCCAGCAGACGCTCCCGCCGCGAGGGGATCCCATGAGCGCATCGCACGATGCTGACCGCCGTCTCCGGGCCCTGGAACTGCTTCGGCGGGAAGGGGTCCACTCCCTCGACGACCTGGCGGGGCTACTGCTGGCCGAGGCCGACCGCACGGGAGCCTCTGAGGAGGACATCCTCTACCGCCGGGCCAGCGGCAAGCCGGTCGGGCTCGCCCAGCCCGCCTCCCCCGCGTTGCCTTGGCGGGCCGGGCGTACGAGCGGCCCCTACCGGCACCGGCCCACCCAGCTGCCGATACTGCTGGACGACAAACACGAGATCGCACCCGGCGAGGTGGCCGCACTGGATGGCCTCGCGCTGGATTACGTATGGGACGACGCAGCCGCCGAACGCCAGGTCCTTCGCGCCTTCTCCGTAACCCAGGAAGCGCTGGACTACATGCGCGCCCAACCCGTGCGGACCGCGTCCCCCGGCACCGGCACCCACTCCGCGGGCGAACCCGGCACCTCCGCCTTTCACCACGTCGACGGCACGCCCGCGACGTTGTGGGAGCACGTCGACTTCTCCGGCTGGCGCATCGACCTGGATCTCGGCCACGTCCTACCGGACCTGACCGAGGTACACATGGCCGGGATCTTGTGGTGGTGGACCAGCTGGAACGACCAGATCTCCTCCGTGAGAGCCGGATCCGGCTGGCTGACCTTGTGGGAGCACGTCTATCCCGCCACCTACGGTTTGCCGCCTGGATCCAAGCTGCACGTGCAGCCCTTCCAGAGCATCGCCGATCTGGGAGCCAAGGGGTTCAACGATCGCATCTCCGCTGTGAACCACCACTACTTCGCGTTCTAACAGTCGTTGGTGAGAATCGGCCGATCCCTGGGATCGGTCGCCGGGGTCGGCGACGCCCGCGACGTCGGTGCCCCCAGCACGTGAGGAGGCGACATCCGCAGGTGGGCGCTGTTCGACGATGTCCGACCATCGATCTCGGGGAGCCGCACCAGGCGGGCGGGCGACCGTAGCGAGGCGGAGAGAGCGGCCGCATCGCCGTACTGTGAATGGGTGACCACCGTGCCTGCTCATCAGAGGTCCGCGGCTCTGGCGCCGTTCGTGGCGACGCTGAGCGCCTACGAGCTCGGCCCGGGCTCGGTCGGCGTTCATCGCGGGCTGCCCTCGTCCACGATGTCGATCACGATCCCGGAGGCGGACTCGTTGGAGATCTCATGGCTCGGGCGGCCCGGCTCGCGGGAACGGTTCCGGGCCGTCGTCGCCGGGCTTCACCTGGAGGCAGCCGAGCTGAGGCAGGAAGGCGGCACTCGCGGCGTGTGGTTGACACTCAGCCCGCTGGGCGCCGGCGCGCTGCTGGGAATCCCGGCGTCGGCGCTGACCGGCCGCGTCGCCGATCTCACCGACGTGGCCCCAGCGATGGCGCACCTGCCGGAGCGGCTGGCGGCATGCCGGTCCTGGCCGCAACGCCGAGCCCTCGTCGAAGACGTCCTGATCGCCGGACGGGCCCGGCACGAGGAGAACACCGGCGGCCAAGAACTACGGGCCATGCTGGCGGCACTGTCCGGGACCGCCCGGGTGCAGGAGGCGGCTCGGCTTCTCGGGTGCTCCCGGCGTCACGTGAGCGGTACGGTTCGCACCGAGTTGGGGGTGACGCCGAAGGAGTACCAGCGGCTCCTTCGGTTCGAGGCCGCACGTGGCGGGCTCGTGGCCGCCGCCCGTGCCGGGGCGGTCAGCCTGGCGGCAGTGGCTGCGGCGTCGGGATTCGCCGACCAGGCGCACCTCACCCGGGAATGGCGGGCCATGGCCGGGTGCACGCCGACCGAGTGGTTACGCGCCGAAGGCCTGACCGCGCGGGGCCCATCAGCCCGCGACAGGCCACCAGGCCATGAGGGTGCGTCCAGATGACGGCGGACGCCTGGAGTGTTCCCAAATCTTCAAGACCCCTGCCTCCGTCCGGCCCGACGATGGGTTCATGACGCCTGACATTCACCTTTCTCCCCGTCTCATCGTGCCCGACCCAGAGCGCGCGTCGGCGTTCTACCGGGTCGCCCTTGGCGCTGAGCAGGTGTTCAGCGCTCCCCTGAGCGACGACGGCCGGCCCAGCGTCATTGATCATCGCGTCGGCGGGTCGTCCTTCCGGGTCTCGCCTGCCGTCTCGTCGTGGGGGTGGCTGTCACCCGATGATCTCGGCGGATCCGCGGTCCTCCTCGAGGTCGAGGTCGAGGATCCGGACGCGGCCGGCGAACGCATGATCACCCACGGCGCCGAGGTGATCGTGCCGATCGAGAACCGGCCCTACGGCAAGCGCTCGGGCCGCATCTGTGACCCGTTCGGCCACCTGTGGATCATCACGGGCGAGCTACGCTGAGACGGCCGTCCTGCCGGCCGTCTCGCGCGGGACGGCCGCACGGGCTGCGGGCGCGCATTCCGGACGGCCAGACCGACTGGCAACAGGCCGCCTACGAATCCAAGACCGCCGGCGGATTGCCGCGCGGCGCGGTCTCGGTCCTGGATTGGATGGGCCGATCGTGACGAAGCTGTCGGCGCGGGCCGCGCGGGAGAGGATCAAACGGACTCCGCCCGCTCACCCCCGCCCCGTGACCGGATCCGGGGCGGCACGCCGGGAGGCGGCGATGGTGACCCCAGACCGACGGCGGAGGGCCGACACCGTAACCGAAGGGGGCACCCCGGTGCCGGACAAGAGCGACGATCCTGTACGGCTACGACCGCAAGACCGACACCCTCCGGGGAGCCGTCACGACCTGGGGTGCCGGTAAGGGAGCTGCCACCGGACGTCATCTGAGGGTTCTTTCGCGTTTTACGGCGGGGTGTGGCTTGTACGTTCGGCATTGGCACGGTTTCGGAGGGGGTGGCCGGGCGAGCCGGATGACCCGCCCGGCCACACCCGCTAGTCTCCGGCCATCACGGTAAAGGTGAAGCCGGCGCTCGTCGGACGGCGTAGCGGAATGTCACACTTGATCCGGCGCAGTACCTCGCGCCTGCTGAGGCCGAGTCCTCGCGCGATGAGCCGTTCCGGGCGCACCGGTACCGGATCCTCGAAGAGGACCTCCACCTGGACCGGCCACGCCTCGTCGAGCCATGCCGACGGGGTGTCCAGCCGCCAGGCCCCCGTCCAGTCCAGCGTGAAGCGACTGCGCCGGGCGAGCAACGGATCCAACAACCTGGACGCCACCAGTTCCGGATCGTTGACGCGGTAGCCGTGGAGCTCGGCCGGCTCGAAGGATCTGACCGGCGCTCGCTCGTGCACGGTGAGCTTGCTCGTCCGATCGCAGGATACGCAGCGGACCAGCAGCCACACGTCCAGCAGCTTGCCGTTGGCGTTGACGCGGAACCTGCCCTCGCCGGTGGTGGCCGACTCCGACCGGCAGTCCACGCACCGCAACGACAGCAGAGGCAGCCTGGTCCGACGAACGACCCAGGGCAGCACGGTATGAGGTTGTGAAGACATGATCTCTCTAGACCTGACACGAGGCCGATTACGCGCGACCTCAAACGCTGTATGACCGGGCGCACGAGGGCAGCCCGGCAGAACCGACGAGAGCGTCGGCTACAGGTGAGCGGAAGAAGATGTCAGGTCTGAAGAGCAGGCGGGGTCACGCGGTTTTGTCCTCTGTCCTCACTACGACGGGCCATGGGCAACCTACGGGAACGCGGAAGGAAGGCTCAAACGATTTTCGTCAGGGCCGCCGGGACCCCTCAACGGTGTCGTCGAGGCCCGGCCGGTCGTCACCGGTGTCCACGGCGCGGGCCGGCGAGACTCCAGGTCAGCCCGGGGTGAGGACGCAGAACTCGTTGCCCTCCGGGTCGGCCAGAACCGTCCACGGGACATCGCCCCGGCCCACATCCGCGGGCGTCGCACCGAGGTCCTTCAGGCGCGCGACCAACTCCGCCTGATGGGCCGCAGAGGTGGTCGCGAGATCGAGGTGCACGTGGTACCTCACCGTTTCGGGGTCCGGGACGGTGACGACATCGACGCAGACGGCGACGGGGTCCGGCCAGGCGAAGCCCACGGGTTCGACGTTGGTCACACCGGGTCCCTCGCTGGAAACACCCCAGCCGAGCGCCTCCGCCCAAAACCGGCCGAGGGCTGAGTCGTCCCGAGCCTTGAAATTCACCTGGACAAGTCGCAGCGCCATGCCGCCCAACCCTACGCCCAGCATGAAGCGGCCGGGCGCGGCCGGTACCGTCGCCCCGACCGGGGCGGCTTTGACAGGGCGGCGGGAGTGCTCGCCCACCGGCGACCACCAGACATCGAGTCTGTCCGAACAGCCGACCCGATAGCTTCCATCAGGCGGCCTTGAGCACGGTGGCCAGGTCGTCGGGAACGGGCATGGGCCGGGTGAGGCCGACGCGGGCGCGGCCGGTGTTGCCCTCGGGGTAGCGGCCCAGCGCCGAGCCGGGCGCCGCGACGACGATGCGCACAACCTGGCCCAGGGCCTCGCGGCGGTCGCGCTGGGCCACGGCGAGGGCGAACATCGCGAGGTGGTTGGCGGTGTGCGGCCACGGCCAGGGCTGGGAAAGGATGTGGGCACGCTCCAGGTGCCGCCAGCGGGTCTGCGCCTGCGTGGCGGCGCGGGCGGCGCGCATCTCGGCCTGGTAGGCGACGCGCATGCGTTCAGGCATCCGGCCGATCATCATGCCTCCTGATCATCGTGTCGATGCTGACGGTGGCGGGGGCGTCGGCCTGGCAGCAGCCGTCGGCGCAGTCCTTCCCGTTCGCCGTGGCGGTCTGGCCCGCCTCACCGGTGGGGGCGCAGCAGGCGTCCCCGCGCCAGGCTTCGCGGCCTTCCTTGACCGCGACGGCGGCGATGACCAGGGCGGCGATCGGGTCGGCCCAGGACCAGCCGAACAGGCTGTTGAGCGCCAGGCCCACCAGCAGCACGCCGGACAGGTAGGTGCACAACAGCGTCTGCTTGGAGTCGGCCACCGCCGAGGCGGAGCCCAGTTCGCGGCCCGCGCGACGCTGCGCGTACGACAGGAACGGCATGATGACCAGGCTCAGGGCGGCCAGGGTCAGGCCAGGGGTGGAGTGCTCGGCCTCTCCGGCGCCGAGCAGGGCGCGGACGGCGTCGAAGGTGACGTAGGCGGCCAGGGCGAAGAACGAGATCGCGATGACGCGCAGCGCGGTCTTCTCGCGGCGTTCGTGGTCGGCGGCGGAGAACTGCCAGGCCACCGCCGCGGCGGAGGCGACCTCGACGATCGAGTCGAGGCCGAACCCGATCAGCGCCGCGGAGGAGGCGACGGTGCCGGCGGTGATGGCCACGGCCGCTTCGACCACGTTGTAGGTGATGGTGGCGGCAACCAGCAGCCGGATGCGGCGCTGCAGTAATACCCGCCGGTCCGGGGCGGGCAGGTTCAGCGTGGTCATGACACGCCCTCTGCTTCGATCGCGCCTGCCTGCTCGGCGAGGCGGCCGAGATCGTGGTCGATCTCGGCCCGCAGAGCGCCGTGCGCGTCGGCCGGGCCCTGCTGGGTGCCGGACCGGGTGCCGTGGACGGGGCACAGCACCACGGCGTGGCCGGTGACGGCCAGCAGGTGCTCGGCCGAGGCCAGCAGGTCCATCAGCTCGGGCCGGGCCAGGGAGTAGAAGGACTGGCGGCCTTCGGCGCGATAGTCGACCAGGTCGCAGTCGCGCAGGCAGGCCAGGTGTTTGGACACCGTCGACTGGGCCAGCCCCAGCTCTGCGGTGAGGTCCACCACCCGGGCCTCACCGCGGGCGAGCCGTTGCACGATGCGCAGCCGGCTCTCGTCGGCCAGGGAGTGGAACAGCGCTGCCGCCGGGGAGACACCGGCCGCGATGTCGGCACTGACACACCGGCCACCATCAGAATCAATCGCCATATGACGATGATATCCCGATTTGCTTATGTATTGGTGGGAGGGTGCGCTGCGCTCGGCGTTGACATCACGTCACGGTGATCGCAGACATGGCGGCGTTCAGCGCCGAATCGCCCAGCCCGGCGCCCAGGTCCCGGTAGCGTCGTGACCGGCGGCCACGGCGGCGAGGTGGGCGCGGAGGGTGGCCAGCGCCGGGTGGGGGTTGTCGCGACGCCACAGGAGCGAGTGCGGGTAGACGGGCGTCGGGTCGGTCACCGGGATGCGGCGCAGGCCGTGGTCGGCGGGCCAGACCAGGCGGGTCTGCTCGCTCATGAAAGTGGCCAGGGCCGGGGTGTCGGCGATGGTGTCGAGGAGCGCGTCGGAGCCGAAGTTGGGGCCGGTCGCCTCGATGGTGAGGCCGAACTCGGCGACGAGATCGTCGTAGTAGGCGGCCCACTCGGTGCCGGGGACGATGCCGGGCATCCAGATCCGGTGCCCGGCGAGCTGGGCGACGGTCACCGACCGGGCGCCGGCCAGCGCGTGGGCGGGCCCGGTGAGGAGCTGGAGCGGCTCGTCGAGCACCCAGGCGGACTCGATGTCCTCGGGAAGGGGCCGGCCGGGCACGACGACGGCGCGGAAGGACGCGTCGATCGTACCGGACCGAATGGCGGCGACGGCCGCCTCGATGTCGAACAGCATCACTACGTCGAGCTCGATCTCGGGGTGCGCGCGGTGGAAGCCGCGCATCAGGCCCGAGGTCGCGGTGCGTGAGGCGATCACGTCGACGCGCAGCGGACGGCTGCCGGGGAGCACGGACGCGACCGCCCGCTCGGCGACGCGCAGCAGCTCGCGCGCGTGGGGCAGGAAGGCCTGCCCGTCGATGGTGAGCCGGGCCCCGCGCGCAGCGCGAGTGAACAGCCGCACGGCGAGGTCCTTCTCCAGCCCGGCGATGCGCTTGGAGACGGCCTGCTGGGTGATCGACAGGTCTGCGGCGGCGTGCTGGAACTGGCCGGTGTCCACGACGGCGACGAACGTGCGCACAGCATCGAGATCCACACCGGCTGACCTTAGCGCACAACTCGCGGTTGTGTGACTTCGGTCGGCTGGTTGTTTGACCCGCCCGCTAGCTGCGCGTTTTGATCTCTCGAATCAACGGGTGGTTGTTTCCTAGAGATGGCGGGTGCGCGGTGGGGAGGTCGCTGGGGCGGCGGTTCAGGTGGTTCTGGACCGCCTATGCGGTCAGCACGTTCGGCACGAGGTTCGCCTTCGACTCGTTCGCCCTGATCGCGATTCTCGCTCTGGACGCAGGGCCCACCGAGGTGTCGGTGCTGGCCGCCGCGGGGCTCGCGGTCGGGGCTGTGGTCGCGGTGCCGCTCGGGCCGTGGGTGGAGTTCCGGCGCAAACGGCCTGTGATGATCGCGATGGACCTGATCCGGTTCGCGGCGCTGTCGAGCGTTCCCGCCTCCTACGTGCTCGGCCGGCTGAGCCTCGCTCAGCTCCTGGTCGTCGCGGTCGTTGTCGGCGCGGCCGACATCGCCTTCACCGCCGCGAGCGGAGCATGCCTGAAGGCGCTCGTCCGGTCCGAGGACCTGCTCGTCGCGAACGGGCGGCTCGAGGCCACGACCTGGACCGCCACCGCGCTCGGGCCGCCGCTCGGTACCGCCGCGCTCGGGCTGGTGGGCCCGGTGACGAGCGTGGCGGCCAACGCGGTCAGCTTCCTCCTCTCGGCCGCGGGGATCCGCGCCATCGGCGGGCGGGAGCCACGTCCCGCGCGAACCGCCACACCGCCCCGGCCTGGAGCCGGCGACCTGCTGGAGGGGTGGCGACACATCCTCGCCAGCCCGGCGCTGCGCCCGTTGTTCTTCAACACCGTCCTGGTCAACGGGCTGATCATGGCAGTCTCACCGTTGCTCGCCGTCCTCATGCTCGGCGACCTCGGGTTCGCCCCCTGGCAGTACGGCCTCGCCTTCGGAGCACCCTGCGTCGGCGGTCTCATCGGCTCGCGGCTGGCCCGCCCGCTCCTGGCGCGGTTCGGGCAGCACAAGGTCATGCTCACCACCGGGACGCTGCGCACGTGCTGGCCGCTCGGATTGGCCTTCATCGGCCCCGGCCCCGCCGGACTCCTCCTCGTCATCGCCGTCGAACTCGGGCTGATCACCTGCATGGGCGTGTTCAACCCGATATTCGCCACCTACCGGCTCGAACAGCTTCCGTCGGACCGGATCGCCCGCACGCTGTCCGCCTGGTCGATCACCAGTAAGGCCACCATCGCGGCCATGACCGGACTGTGGGGCCTGCTGGCCGGCCTCACCGGCCCCCGCACCGCGATCGCGATCGCCGGTCTCCTGCTTCTGGCGACCTCGCTCCTCCTGCCTCGACACGACCGCACATCCCAACTCAAGAACACCGACCAGGCGCCATCGGAAAGGCGAACACTCGCATGAGCACCGCCCCCGCGCTCGACCCCGCACACACCGCCCTGCTCGTCATGGACCGTCAGCCCGCGATCCTCGCGCTGTTCCCCGAAAGCGACAGTGAAGCCCTGCTGGGACGCGTGGAGAAGGCGATCCCCGAGGTCCGCGCCACGGGCGGCACCGTCGCCTATGTCCGGGTCGGCTTCACCGAAGCCGACTGGGCTGCGATCCCGCCCCCCAACAGATCTTTCGCACCGATCGCCCAGCACCGTCTCATGCACCACGCAGACCGTGACACCGCCGTCCACGAACGTCTCGCTCCCCAGGACGGAGACATCATCGTGCGTAAGATCCGTCACGGCGGCCTATCCACCACCGACCTCGATCGGCGGCTGCGTGAACACGGCATCACCACTTTGATCATCGCGGGCATCAGTACCAGCGGCGCCGCCCTGTCCGCCGTGCTCGACGCGGCCGACCGCGACAACCGGCTCCACGTCCTGGCCGACGGCGTCGCCGCCCCTGACCCCGAAGCGCACGAGGTCCTGCTCCATCAGGTCCTTCCCGCACAGGCCCACATCCTCGAAACCGCCGAGTTGCCCACCCTCCTGCGGGCCGGCTGACACCGGCCGCGCCCACCCCGCCCGGCGCGGCTCCCGAGGAGGCTCCCAGCCCAAAGTAGCGGGGCGGTGCGCGCCGACCTGCTGTGATCCAGCGCGCGCGGCGACGGGCGAGCGGATCGTTTTCGGCGGTGACGCGGGCGGCGGCAAGGAGTTCAGGGACGATGGAGCGCGACGGGCCGAAGCCGCCGTTCCGCCGTACCGGGCACGGCCCGGATCCCGGCGCGGGTCGCCGGTCAGCCGCGTGTGTCGAGCGGGACGTGCAGCGAGAGGTGCGAGGACAGGGCGCGGAGGAAGTCCGGGGCGTCGAAGACCGCGCCCGCGGAGGCGACGCCGGTGGTCCTGGTCCGGCCGGTGAGGATGCGGTCGACGGCCTCCACCGCGAGCGGCGCGCTGATGGCGTAGATGTCCTGACCGGCGGCGACCAGGCGGCGTTCCGTGCCGCCGGAACGGACCAGGACGTCGACGAGGAAGGTCTGCGCGGAGCGGCCGCGCTCGTCGACGGCGGCCGGTGCCGAGGCGCCGGGAGCGGACAGGTCCGCGGCCGCCTCGGCGGTCATGTAGGTACGCACCTCCGGGACGGCCAGGTGGCTGGGAACGGTGACGACGTCGGCCATGGTGAACTCTCCGATGACGCTCCGGGGGCCGAGCGGAGCCGGGAAGGGCCACTCCAGGATCGGCAGAGCGTCGTCGTGGTACTCCAGCCGTCCGCCGGTGTAGCGGACACGGCGGCCACCCCGTCGCCGCCCCGAGACCACGCCCGAGGCGAGCGTCCCGGCGGTGGGATGCCAACTGCTCAGGCCGTAGGCGATGTGCGCCTCGTCGGCCGCCGTCCAGTCGCCCATCGCGGTGGTGACCAACAGGTCGCCGAGGCCGCCGTAGAAGGCCATCGCCGGGACCACCACGGTGCCCGCGGCGCGGGCGCGCTCCGCGAAGTGCGCGAACGTGTCAAGGTTCGCCTCGATCTCGGCCGCCACGTCGACATACGGGATGCCGGCGCGCAGCGCCGCCTCGACCAGCGGGGCGACGGTCGTGGCGAAGGGCCCGGCGCAGTTGATCACGGCGGTCGCGCCGTTCAGCGCGCGGTCGAGCGAGGCCGGATCGTCGACCGACGCCTGCCGCACCTCGAGCCCCGGTTGGGCCTGCGCCAGCGCCAGCAGCTTGTCCCGGTCGCGGCCGAGGAGCAGCGGAACGTATCCGCGCTCGCGCAACTCCGCGACCACGAACCGTCCGGTATGCCCGTAAGCGCCGAACACCGTCACGTTTCGGTCCGATCCCATGCCTGCTCCCGCGTGCTCGAAGTGATCCACTGCGGGAATCCTGTCCTCGTCGGCCCATCGGGGCCAGTGTCTGAAATGACATCACCCGTACAATTTCCGACATGAGTCCTGTCTCGCGTTCCGTCGCGGTCGCCGCTACCGACGGGATGCTGCACTTCGAGCTGGCCCTGGCCTACGAGGTCTTCGGCTCCGCCCCGGCCGCGCTGCCAGGTCCCTGGTACGACGTCAGGGTGTGCGGCACGCACGCCGTCCGGGTCGGCCGGTTCCTGCTGGAGCCGGACTGCGGGCTCGACCGGCTGGCGCACGCCGGCACCGTGATCGTCCCCGCCTTGGCGGACGTCGACGAGGACCCGCCGGCCGACCTGGTCGAGGCGGTGCGCGCGGCCCACGAGTCGGGCGCGCGGGTGGTCTCCCTGTGCACGGGCGTGTTCGTGCTCGCCGCCGCCGGCCTGCTGGACGGGCTACGCGCGACCACGCACTGGGCCCACACCGAGGAACTGGCCGCGCGCCATCCCCGGGTGAAGGTCGATCCGGACGTGCTCTACGTCGACAACGGCAGCGTGCTCACGTCCGCGGGCAAGGCCGCGGCGATGGACCTGTGCCTGCATCTGGTCCGCCGCGACCACGGCTCGGCGATCGCCAACGTGGTCGCCCGCCGCCTGGTCGTGCCGCCTCACCGGGCCGGTGGCCAGGCCCAGTTCGTCACCACACCGGTGCCCGCCCAGGACGGCCATCCCCTGACCGAGCTGCTCCCCTGGGTGATGCGGCGGCTGGACCAGCCGCTCACCGTGGAGGACCTGGCCCGCCAGGCGAACATGAGCTCGCGCCACCTGACCCGCCACTTCCGCTCGGCGACCGGCACCACCCCGCTGCAGTGGCTGCTGACGCAGCGGATCCGCCGCGCGCAGGAACTGCTGGAGAGCACAGACGACAGCGTCGACGCCATCGCCTCGGCCGCGGGCATGGGCACGGCGACGACACTGCGCCGCCACTTCCACCGCACGATCGGCGTACCACCGGACACCTACCGTCGCACGTTCCGGGCATGAGGCCGCGGTCCTTTCTCGGTCAGCCGGTGGGGGTGATCGGGCCGGTGGCCACCGAGGGAGGACTCATCGCGACATCTGTGATCGCGCACATGAGGACGTAGTAGGTCTCCTCCGATTTCAGTCCCTGGACGACCGCGCTCGCCTGGTTCGCGGGCACGGTGACACGGCTGCGCGGGGAGGTGAGGATGGCGTAACCGAGGTGTGGACGCGAGGTCAGCCGGGACCCGGACCGTACAGCACGGCCAGGTCGGCGACGGTGGCGGCCATCCGCTCGCGCAGCTCGGGCGGCTCCAGCACCTCGATGTCCGCGCCCAGGCGCAGCAGCAGCCAGTGGGCGTGCCTGACGGACTCGGTCGGCAGGCGCAGCACCACCC
Source organism: Streptosporangium sp. NPDC049644 (assembly GCF_040675205.1). Taxonomy (NCBI): domain Bacteria; kingdom Bacillati; phylum Actinomycetota; class Actinomycetes; order Streptosporangiales; family Streptosporangiaceae; genus Streptosporangium; species Streptosporangium sp. NPDC049644. Next base: position 19,051 of record NZ_JBFAOJ010000033.1, read on the forward strand.
AGCCGCGCTCGTCGGGCGGGCCCGCGGCGGCGAGCGCGGCGTCGGCGACCTCGGCGCCCACCGTGTACCGCAGCATCTTCTCGGTGCCGGGCGCCATCCGCACCAGTGCCTCACCGGTGTACATCCGCTCGCGGAAGTCGGCCGTATAGCGCTGCCAGAACCCGGGCAGGTCGAAGTCGGCGGGACGCTCGAAACGCCCCGCCAGGAGTTCGGCGCTCACGATCCGCGCCACCTTGTAGGTACGCGGCCCTCCCTCACCGGCGACGGCCACCATGTACCACGACCCGCCCTTGAGGACCAGGCCGTACGGGTGTGCCAGGCGCTCGACGTCACGAGGTCCCCAGCGGCGATAGGTCATGCGCAGCGGGCGCTGCTCCCACACCGCCTCGGCGACCTCCCCCAGGAAAGGGGTCGCGTCGGCGTCGCGATACCAGCCGGGCACGTCCAGGTGGAAGCGCTCGCGCATCCTGGCGGCATGGAAGCGCGGCTCGGGGGGCAGCGCGGCGAGCATCTTCAGCTCGGCGTTCGCCGCCACCTCGGCCAGTCCCAGTTCGGCGGCGGGGCCGGGCAGCGCCGCCAGGAACAGCGAGGAGGCCTCCTCGGCGGTCAGGCCGTTGAGGCGGGTGCGGTAGCCGTCCAGCAGGCGGTATCCACCGGCGGGCCCGCGGTCGGCGTAGACCGGCACCCCTGCCGACGACAGCGCCTCGACATCGCGGTAGACCGTGCGGACGGAGACCTCCAGCTCCCTGGCCAGCTCGGTGGCCGTCAACTGCCCCCGCGTCTGCAGGAGCAGCAGGAGGGAGAGCAGACGACTCGCGCGCATGGCGGCCATTGTTCCGCACGTTTGCCAATCTCACACACACCATGTTCAAATGAACACATGGAAGGTAACAATCGCATTCGCGCGATCATGTCGGCGCTACGCGCCAGCGACGCCGTCTCCGTCGCGGAGCTGGCGGTCGAACACGCCGTCTCGGAGATGACCATCCGCCGCGACCTCGACGAACTCGCCCAGCAGGGCGTGGTCAGGCGGGTCCGCGGCGGCGCGGTGAGCCTGCTGCTGCGCGGGGAGGAACCGCCCTTCGTGGTCCGCGAACGCGAGGCGGTGGAGGCCAAGCGGCGGATCGCGAGCGAGGTCGCGGCCCTGCTCGCCGACGGCGAGGCCGTGCTGCTCGACAGCGGCACCACTTCCCTGGAGATCGCCCGCGCCATCCGTGACCGCCGCCTGACGGTCCTGCCGCTCTGCCTGCAGGTGACCGCCGAGCTCAGCACCGCCCCCCGGATCCGCCTGGTGCTGCCCGGCGGGGAGGTCCGCCCCGGTGAGCTGAGCCTCACCGGGGCGCTGACCGAGAACGCCATCCGCTCCCTGCGCTTCGACACCGCGGTCATCGGTTGCTGCGGCCTGTCCGCCGAACACGGCCTCACCGCCCACGACCTGTCCGACGTCGCCGTCAAGCAGGCCGCGATCGCCTCCGCCCGGCGCGTGGTCGCGGCCACCGACTCCGGCAAGTTCACCCGCACCGCGTTCGGCGCGGTCTGCCCGCTGGACCGTCTCGACATGGTCGTCACCGACACCGCGCTCCCCCCCGCCGAGTACGACGCCATGATCGCGGCAGGCGTCGCCGTCCGCGCCGTCTGACCCGCCCGGCCGGAGCCCCTGCCGCACGGCCCGAACCGCCCGACCTGATCCGCACCACTTGACTGGAGCCCTCCCCCATGCGCGTCACCCCCCTCGACCGGACCGCGCTGCTGCGCGGCCGGGTGGCGGTCTACCTGCTCTTCCTGCTCTCGGGCATGGCCATCGGCACCTGGACGGCACGCATCCCATCGATCAAGCAGGGACTGGAACTGAGCGAGGGCGAACTCAGCGTCGCGCTGCTCGGCATCGCCGCCGGGGCGATCGCCGGCATGCAGGTGGTCGGTCACCTGGTCGACCGCTACGGCAGCGTCAAGGTGATGCTGCCGATGGCCTTCGCCCAGAGCGTGGTGCTGGTCCTGCCCGCCCATATGCCGAACCTGGCCGGCCTCGCCATCGCGCTGTTCGTCTTCGGCGCGGCGCACGGCACCCTGGACGTCGCGATGAACGCGAACGCCGTCGAGGTCGAGCAGGCCACGGGCCGGCCGATCATGTCGTCCTTCCACGCGGTGTTCAGCATCGGCGGGTTTCTCGGCGCCACCACCGGAGGACTGCTCGCCCAGGCTTCGTTCAGCCCGGGAGCCACGTTCGCCGCGGTCGCCGCGGTGATCGCCGCGCTCGCGCTCTGGGCGGCCCGCTGGGCGATCCCCCTGACCGCACAGGCCGTCCCCTCGGGAACGGAACCGGCGTCCGGCAGAGGTGAAGGGGTGATGCTGCTGGGTGTCCTGGCCTTCTGCTGCATGATCGGAGAAGGCGCCGCGGCCGACTGGAGTTCCGTCTACCTGAACGAGAGCCTCGGCAGCTCCGACGGGTTCGCCGCGGCCGCCTACGCCGCCTTCTCGGTCATGATGACCGCCGGCCGGTTCGCCGGCGACAGGCTGGCCGCCTGGCTGGGACCGGTGAACCTGGTACGCGCATGCGGTGCGCTGGCCGCCTCCGGACTCGGCCTGGCTCTGCTGGCCGACCATCAGGTCGCCGCGGTGATCGGTTTCGGCTGCTTCGGGGCGGGCCTGTCCTGCATCGTTCCCCAGGTCTTCTCCGCGGCCGGCCGGCGCGACCCGGCTCGCGCCGGACAGGCGCTGGCCCGGGTGTCGAGCCTGGGCTACGCGGGATTCCTCACCGGACCCGTGCTGATCGGGGGTGCCGCCGAGCTGATGGGCCTGCCTCTCGCGTTGGCGATCCCCGCCCTGCTGGCCTTTCTTGTCGCTCTGGCCGCGGGAGCGCTCAGAACCACGCCCTTTACAAAGTAGATCAAAATAGTGGGCGGGTCCCGCGCCAGGCCACCGGGACACGGCGTCGCTGACCGGCCGAGCGAGATACGGCCGGTCAGCGACGGCCCCGGGCCTTCGAAGGGGATCAGATCCGGCGGAGCCAGACGGCGGTGTCGGAGGGGAGCCTGTCCCCCTCCAGCGGACCGCTGGCCAGCAGGACCGACTCGTGCTCCGGCAGGGAGACCGACTCCGCGCCGAGGTTGACCACGCAGATCAGGCCCGACTCCCGGCGGAAGGCCAGCACCCCCTCCCCCACCTCCAGCCAGGCCAGCGTGCCGTCACCGAGCAGCTCACGACGGAGACGCAGCCCGGTGCGGTAGAGGGTGAACATGGACGCCGGGTCGGCGGCCTGCGCCTCGGCCGTCAGCGCCTTCCACTCCGGCGGCTGCGGCAGCCACGGCTGCCCCGCACCGAACCCGAACGGCGGTTCGTCACCCGACCAGGGCAGCGGCACCCGGCAGCCGTCACGGCCGGGATCGGTGTGGCCGGAACGGGCCCAGATCGGATCCTGGCGCCGCTCGTCCGGCAGGTCCTCCACCTCCGGCAGCCCCAGTTCCTCACCCTGGTAGACGTAGAGCCCGCCGGGAAGCGCCATCGCCAGCAGCGCGGCCGCGCGGGCCCGCCGCTCGCCCAGCACCGGATCCGACGGCATGCCGTGCTTGCGGTCGGCGTGGTCGAAGGAGGTGTCGGCCCTGCCGTACTTGGTCACCGGGCGGGTCACGTCGTGGTTGGACAACACCCAGGTGGGGGGCGCGCCCAGCGGGAGGTGCGTGGCCAGGGTCTCCTCGATCGACCGGCGCAGCGCGGCGGCGTCCCAGGCGCACGCCAGGAAGTCGAAGTTGAACGCGGTGTGCATCTCGTCGGGGCGCAGGTAGAGCGCGAAGCGCTCCTGGTCGGGCAGCCACACCTCGCCGATCAGGATCCGATCGTCGTACTCCTCGGCCACCCGGCGCCAGCCCCGGTAGATGTCGTGCACGCCGTCAAGGTCGGTGTACGCCTCCTCCCCTCCCTCGCTGTCCATCTCCTTGACCAGCAGGGCGGCCGAGTCGATCCGGATGCCGTCCACCCCCCGGTCGAACCAGAAGCGCAGCACGTCGTGGAACTCCTCGACGACCTCGGGGTTGGCCCAGTTGAAGTCGGGCTGCTCGGGGGCGAACAGGTGCAGGTACCACTGGCCGTCGGCGACCCGGGTCCACGCGGGACCGCCGAAGATCGACTGCCAGTCGTTGGGCGGCAGCTCACCACTCGCCCCCCGGCCCTCGCGAAACAGGAAGCGTTCGCGCTCGGGCGACCCGGGCCCGGCCTCCAGTGCCCGCACGAACCACTTCTGCTGGTCGGAGCCGTGGTTGGGGACGATGTCGGTGATCGTTTTGATACCCAGGGCGTGCGCCTCGGCGATGAACTCCTCCGCCTCGGCGAGCGTGCCGAACGATGGCTCGATGTCCCGGTAGTCGGCCACGTCGTACCCGCCGTCGGCCATCGGCGAGGGGTACCAGGGATTGAGCCAGATCGCACCGATGCCCAGGTCGGAGAGGTATGGCAGGCGGGCGCGAAGCCCCGCGAGGTCGCCGACCCCGTCGCCGTTGCCGTCGGCGAAGCTCCGGAGGTAGACCTGGTAGATCGCGGCTCCCCGCCACCATGCTTCGGGGTCCGGGGTCGCTCCCGGGAAGGTGCTGCCGGACATGCTGGAACAACTCCTTGCGGTTGAAAGTGGGTAACGAGGTCAGCCCTTGAGACTGCCGGCCGTGAGGCCGGCCATGATGCTGCGTTGGAAGATGAAGAAGACCACCATGGTCGGGATACTCGCGATCACCAATGAGGCGATCAGCACGTTCTGCGGCATCTGCGCCGAGAGCGAGGCGATGCCCACACTGATCGTCATCTTGTCCCCGTCCGGCAGCACGAGCAGCGGCCAGACGAAATCCTTCCAGACGTTGACCACCGAGAGAATGGACACCACTCCCAGGATCGGCCGGGAGACGGGCAGCACGATCGACCACAGGATGCGGGCCGGAGAGGCGCCGTCGATCTGGGCGGCCTCCAGCAACTCCCGGGGGATCGAGTCGAAGAACCGCTTGAGCAGGAAGATGAAGAACCCGTTGGCCGCCGCGGGCAACCAGATCACCCACGGGGTGTTCAGCAGGTCCCAGCCGAAGATCGGCATGTCCTTGACCGTCAGGTAGGCGGGCAGCAGGATGACCATCGGCGGGATCATGAGCGTGGCCAGCATCAGCGCCAGGACCACGTTGCCCAGCACCGGCCGCAGCTTGGACAGCGCGTAGGCGGCCGAGACGTCGATGGCCAGCGTGAACAGCCAGGCGCCACCGGCGTAGACGACGGTGTTGGTGAGGAAGAGTCCCAGGTCGAGCTGGTCCCACGCCTCGGCGTACACCCCGAAGTCGAAGGAGCCGGGAAAGAAACTCGGCGGGATCTGTGCCAGTTCCTCGGGGGTCTTCAGCGCGCCGGTGACCATCCAGTAGAGCGGGAACACGAACACGGCGGTGAAGACCGCCACCACCAGGGTCAGCGTGATCCGGTAGACCAGCCGCCCGCGCGGGGTGTTGAGCGTGTGCGGGGAGACCAGGCTGCGAAACTCCCTGGGCGCCTCCCTGGCCGCACGCGTCCGCCCGGCCTTCTTTCCCGAGCCCCGCTCCGGCGGCCGGGCGGGGGCGGGGCGAGGTGGGTGGACTGTAAGGTTCGACATCGGCTCGGCTCCTCCCTAGCTCTGGTTGTCCCGCGACAGGCGCAGGTAGAAGGCGGAGAACACCATCAGCACGACCATGAGCATCAGCCCGAGCGCGCCTCCGGCGCCGAAGTCACCGAAGTTGAAGGCGTACTGGTACATGAGATAGGCGACGGTGAGCGTCGCGTTCTCCGGGCCGCCGCCGGTGAGCAGGTACGGCTCGATGAAGACCTGCATGGTCGCCACGATCTGCAGCAGCAGCATCACCAGCAGGATCAGCCTGGTCTGCGGGATCGTGACGTGCCAGACCCTCTTGAAGAGCCCGGCACCGTCCAGTTCGGCGGCCTCGTACAGCTCACTCGGGATGCTCTGCAGCGCGGCGAGGTAGATCAGCGTGCCGGTTCCCAGGTTCATCCAGGTGGAGACGATCACGAGGGAGATCAGCGCGGTGTCCGTGGAGTCCAGCCAGCTCAGGGCCGGCAGGCGCGCCAGCTCCAGGATCTGGTTGAACAGTCCGGCGCCCGGGTCGTAGAACCACTTGAACAGCAGCACCCCGACGGCCGGCGGCAGCATCACCGGAAGGTAGACGATGAACCTCAGGTAGGCCCGTGCGTGTCGCAGCTCGTTGAGGACGATCGCCGCCACGAAGGGGATGACGTAGCCGAACACGAGTGCCAGGCCGGTGAAGGCGAGGGTGTTGAGCCACGCGTCGGCGAACGCCGAGTCCTCCGTCACGGTGCGGAAGTTCTCCAGGCCGACCCAGGTGGGCTCGTCGACGAAGTTCGTCTGCTGGAAGCTGAGCAGAACCTCCCGCACCATGGGGTACCAGGAGAAGAAGGCGAAGCAGATCAGCGCCGCGCAGAGGAACCCGTAGGCGGTCAGGTTGCGTTGCAGCCCACGCCGGAACGCCCCCGGTCCCCGCCGCCGTGAACCTTTCACGGTCATTGTGGTCATCGGTCGACTCCCGATTTCGACATGAATGCCGGGGTGCCGGCCGACGGACCGGCACCCCGGGAGGGCAGAAGATCAGCTCGACTTCGCCAGCACCTTGTTGGCCTTGGCCTCGGCGTCGGCCAGGAGCTTGTCGATGTCGGCGTCCTGCCTGGTCAGCACCGCCGACATGGGGACATCGAGGATCGCGTAGAGCTCCTGGGACTTCGGCGGCTCCAGCTTGTTCTGGATGGTCGCCGACCCCTCCACGAAGGGGGTGAAGTTCTCCACCGGCACCGTGGCGTTCGCCTTGCGCAGCTCGGTGATCTCCTTGCCCGGCGCGGCGTCGCCGTACAGGTCGGGGATGGGCAGGCCGACCGGGCGGCCCTGCTGCTTGCTGCGCGCGTAGTTGAACTGGCCCTGGCCTGGGGTCAGCTCATGGAACTCCAGCCACAGCATGGCGGCCTTGATCTTCTCGGGCGTGGCCTTGGGGTTGATCATGTAGCCGTCGCCGCCGTTGAGCGAGGCCCTGGCCTCGGGCAGGGCGGTGACCCCGTAGTCCTCGAACTTGCCCTTGAAGTCGTTGTTGACCGTCTGGACGACATCCGGGGCGCCGATCATCATGCCGAGTTTGCCGCCGCCCATCATCCGCATCAGGTCCTCCCACTGGAGGAGCTGCTTGGTGCCCATGCTGTCGTCGGTCCAGCGCATGGTCTTGAGGTTCTCCAGGACGGCCTTGCCCTCCGGGCTGTTGAACGCCGCGGTCTTGCCGTCGGGGGTGACCATCTCGCCGCCCCGCCCGTAGAGGGAGGCGGCGAAGTGCCAGCCGCCGGTGTTGCCGGCGCTGTACTCACCGAATCCGACATATCCGGCACCAAGTCCGGAGATCTTCTTCGCGGCCTCTCGCACCTCGGCCCAGGTCCTGGGCGGTGCGGCGGGGTCGAGACCCGCCTGGGTGAACAGCTTGCGGTTGTAGACCAGGCCCATGGAGTAGTTGTTCCTGGGAAGGCCGTAGATCTTGTCGCCTTCCTTGAAGATGCTCATGACGTCGGGCCGCAGGTCGCCCAGCCTGGTGACGCCGCCGACGTACGGGCTGATGTCGGCCGCCTGGCCCGCGGCGATGATCTTCTTGACATCGGTGTAGTAAACGTAGAAGACGTCCTCCATCGTGCCGCCGGCCAGCTTCGCCTGGAAGGTGTCCGGGTTGATGCAGGGGAAGGCGTCCTTGCTGTCGATCGTGATGTTCGGATGCAGTTTCTGGAACGCGGCGACGTCCTCGTCCCAGGCGGTTCGCTCCAGCGGGTTGCTCTTCGGCGGCTGGCAGCCGACGGAGATCGTGACCGGAGCATCGGCCCCAGCGGCGCTCGGACTGGTTTCGGCGGCCTTGGATCCGCTGTCGTCGCTGCCACAACCGGTGGCGGTGAGCGCGATGGCTGCGGCGAGCAGCATCGAGAGCTTGGGGGATTTCATCCGAGGCACTCCTTGGCGGGTCGGTTGCGAGAAACATATAGATACGTGCAGGAAGTAGCAAGACTCCGTCAGTTCAGATGCAAAAAAGTGACAGTGATCGGTCAGCCATCTCGCCGTAACACCTCGCCGCGAACCAAAACCCAACCTGACCTGCGAATATGTCGAGACGACACAGAATGACGTCATCCAACTGCAAGAAGATGCTTGATGACGTCGTTTTCTTGTCAGAACTTTCAGAAAGCGGTTGCCTGAAGCCGCACCGCACCAGGACATCGGGGGAAGAGCCCCAGGCCGCGGGGAGCGGTGCCCGCTCCCCGCGGGGACACTCGAAGGAGCGCGCGGGCACGACGTGGCGAGATGGCCGTTTGAGCACACCACACCGTGGAAGCCGTAGCATCGACGGTCCACGAGGGGGAGACGATGACGGAGCGACTGGTGGTGATCGGCGGCGACGCCGCGGGAATGAGTGCCGCCTCCCAGGCCAGGGACCGGCGCGGGCCCGATGACCTGCGGATCGTCGCCTTCGAGAAGGGCGCGCACGCCTCCTACTCGGCCTGCGGGATCCCCTACCTGGTGGGCGGTGAGGTCACCGACGTCGAATCCCTGGTCAGCCGGCGCCCGGAGGTGTTCCGCGACACGCTGGACATAGATCTGCGGCTGCGCACCGAGGTCGTCGAGATCGACCTCGACCGGCGCGCGGTGGCCGTACGCGACGAGGAGGGCGACCTCGGCTGGGAGCCGTTCGACCAGCTCGTCATCGCCACCGGCGCCGTGCCCGGCCGCCCCGACCTGCCCGGGGCCGGCGCCGGGGGCATCCACGGCGTGCAGACCCTGGACGACGGCATCGCGCTGCTGCGGGCCCTGGAGAGGGGGCCGCGCGAGGCGGTGGTGGTCGGCGGCGGCTACATCGGCCTGGAGATGGCCGAGGCGCTGGTGCGGCGCGGCCTGAAGGTCTCGCTGGTCGACGCCGCCGGCCAGCCGATGAGCACGCTCGACCCGGACATGGGCGCCCTGATCGCCGACGCACTGCGCGACCTGGGCATACGGGTGCACCTCGGCGAGCGCGTCGAGGGATTCGAGGAGTCAGGCGGGCACGTCACCGCGGTCCGCGGCGAGAACCTGACCCTGCCGGCGGACCTGGTCGTCCTGGGACTCGGCACCCGGCCCAACAGCGTGCTGGCCGAGGCGGCCGGCATCGAGGTCGGCGAGACCTCGGGGATCAGGACCGACCGGCGGATGCGGACCCCGACGGAGGGCGTCTGGGCCGCCGGCGACTGCGTCGAGACCTTCCACCTGGTCTCCCGGCAGCCCGTCGCGATCGCGCTCGGCACCCACGCCAACAAGCAGGGACGTGTCGCGGGCATCAACATCGGCGGCGGCCACGCCTCCTTCCCGGGGGTCGTCGGCACCGCGGTGTCCAAGATCTGCGAGTACGAGGTGGCGCGGACCGGCCTGACGACCGCGGAGGCGGCACGGGCCGGGTTCGAGCCGGTCGGTGAGATCATGGAGTCCACCACGCGCGCCGGCTACTATCCCGGCGCCCGCCGCATGAAGATCAAGATGATCGCCGACCGGGGGACGGGCCGGCTGCTGGGCGCCCAGATCGTCGGCCAGGAGGGCGCGGCCAAGCGCATCGACGCCCTGGCCATCGCCGTCTGGCACGAGATGACCGTGGAGGAGATCACCGGCCTCGACCTGTCGTACGCTCCCCCGTTCGCCCCCGTGTGGGACCCCGTCCTGATCGCCGCACGCAAGGCGGCCGAACACCTCGAGCGGCTCGGCCGGAGGGGCTGATCCGCCGGGACGGCCCGGACGCCGCGGCCACAAGAAAATCCAGGTGGATGGTTGGGCCGGATGAGAGCGGGCAAGGGCGAGGAATCCAAGTCCCGATACCGACAAGGAGTAGCAATGCTCACATTGACGGACACCGCAGCCCAGGTAATCCGGGATCTCAGCTCGCAGGTGACGGACTCCCCCGAGACCGGGGTCCGCATCTCGTCCCAGAGCGACGGCACCGGATCGCTCATGCTCTCGATCGCCGAACACCCCGAGTCCGCCGACAGGGTGGTGGAGTCGGCGGGGGCACGGATCTTCCTCGACCCGCAGGTCGTGGACATGCTGGACGACAAGTCCCTGGACGCCGACGTCGACGAGGGCGGCGGCGTCGCGTTTCTCGTCACCGAACAGCCTCACTGACCATCCGCCGTAAATCCGGCACGCGTGCCCCGGTCCCCAGGGGGACCGGGGCACGTCCGTGTTCCCGGCGCGGGTGGGGCCGCGGTCAGTACGGCCAGGTCCAGTCCCGGATCTCGGCGGGATCCTCACCGTACTCGCGGGTGTGGGCGCGAGCGCTCAGCCGGCGGTCCATCATGTGCTGACGCAGATGCGCCGACCGCTCCGCCAGTCCGGGAACCCGGTCGATGACATCCATGACCAGGTGGAAACGGTCGATGTCGTTGAGCATGGCCATGTCGAACGGGGTGGTGGTGGTCCCCTCCTCCTTGTAGCCGCGCACATGGATGTTGTCATGGCCGTGGCGCCGGTAGGTCAGCCGGTGGATCAGCCACGGATAGCCGTGGAAGTTGAAGATGATCGGCTTGTCGGCGGTGAAGAGCGTGTCGAACTCCGCGTCCGACATGCCGTGCGGATGCTCACTCGGCGGCTGCAACCGCATCAGGTCCACCACGTTGACCACCCGCACCCTCAGTTCGGGCAGGTACTCGCGCACCAGGGCCGCCGCCGCCAGCGTCTCCAGCGTGGGCACGTCCCCGGCGCACACCAGCACCACGTCCGGCTCGGTGCCGGCATCGCTGCTGGCCCACTCCAGGATGCCCAGGCCCCGGGTGCAGTGCGCGATCGCCTCGTCCATCGGCAGCAGGTCCAGCACCGGCTGCTTACCCGCCACGATCACGTTGACGTAGTCACGCGAGCGCAGGCAGTGATCCGCCGTCGACAGCAGCGTGTTGGCGTCCGGCGGCAGGTAGACCCGCACCACCTCGGCCTTCTTGTTCACCACCACATCCAGGAAGCCCGGATCCTGATGGCTGAAACCATTGTGATCCTGACGCCACACGTGCGACGACAGCAGGTAGTTCAACGACGCGATCGGCCGCCGCCAGTGGATCTTCCGGCAGGCCTCCAGCCATTTGGCATGCTGGTTGAACATCGCATCGACGATATGGATGAACGCCTCGTAGCAGTTGAAAAGCCCATGACGGCCGGTCAGCAGGTACCCCTCCAGCCACCCCTGGCACAGGTGCTCGCTGAGCACCTCCATCACCCGCCCACCCCTGGCGAGGTTCTCGTCGGTGGGCAGGGTCTCGGCGTCCCAGGCCCGGTCGGTGACCTCGAAGACCGCCGACAGCCGGTTGGACGCCGTCTCGTCGGGGCCCATCAACCGGAAGTTGTCGGGGTTGACGGCGATCACGTCACGCAGGAACATCCCCAGCACCCGGGTGGGCTCCGTCGACACCCGGGCGGGAGCCTTCACCTCGACCGCGTAGTCGCGGAAGTCGGGCAGCACCAGCGGCCGCAGCAGCTCACCGCCGTTGGCGTGCGGGTTGGCGCTCATCCGCAGCGGCCCCTCGGGGACCGTCTCCAGGACCTCCGCCACCGGGTGGCCCCGGCCGTCGAACAACTCCTCCGGCCGGTAGGAGCGCATCCACTCCTCCAGCATCGCCAGGTGCTCGGGACTGTCGCGCACTCTGGTCAACGGCACCTGATGCGCCCGCCAGGTCCCCTCCACCGGCAGGCCGTCGACCTCACGCGGCCCCGTCCACCCCTTCGGCGTCCGCAGGACGATCATCGGCAGGCGGTCGGCCCGTCCCTGCCGGTAGTCGGCGATCTGGTCGAACACCCGATCCAGGGTCTCGGCCATCAGCGCGTGCATGACCTCGGGGTCCTCACCGGAGACGAAGTGCGGACGGTAGCCGTACCCCTCCATCAGCTTGACCAGTTCCTCCTCGGGGATCCGGGCCAGCACGGTCGGGTTGGCGATCTTGTAACCGTTCAGATGCAGGATCGGCAGCACCGCCCCGTCGCAGGCGGGGTCGAGGAACTTGTTGGAGTGCCAACTACCCGCCAGCGGCCCGGTCTCGGCCTCGCCGTCGCCGATGACGCAGGCCACCACCAGGTCCGGGTTGTCGAACGCGGCTCCGTAGGCATGGGCCAGGGCATAGCCCAGCTCACCGCCCTCGTGGATCGACCCCGGTGTCTCGGGCGCGACATGGCTGGGTATGCCGCCGGGAAAGGAGAACTGCCGGAACAGCCGCTGCATCCCCCGAGCATCCTGCCCCACATCCGGATATTTCTCGGTATAAGAGCCCTCCAGCCAGGCATGCGCCACCGCCGCGGGACCGCCGTGACCGGGACCGGCGACGTAGATCATGTCCTGGTCGCGTTCGGTGATGATCCGGTTGAGGTGGGCGAAGCAGAAGTTCAGCCCCGGCGTGGTCCCCCAGTGCCCCAGCAGCCTGGGCTTGATGTGCTCGGGTCGCAACGGTTCGGTCAGCAGCGGGTTGGCCAGCAGGTAGATCTGACCGACCGACAGGTAGTTGGCCGCGCGCCAGTAGGCGTCGACGTGCGCGAGTGCGTCCATACATCGACAGTTCCTCCATGGCGGCGTTCCAATCTCGACCTGGCGGACGTGTTCGCCCCGTGTGCCGGGCACGAGCGCCCCCCGCGCCGGGCCGGAGCCGAGATCTCCACACCACCGTGATCATCTGTGTCCTCCGTCCCATTACCGTATTGAGGTGGAATGTACGAAGATCTCCGTGGTGAGCCGATGGCACCGTGGCGGTGTTCGAGGATGCGATGGTTCCCCTCGCCGGGAACGTCGGGAGTGAACGATGAGATTTGTCGGGTTCCAGGATGGTCGTCAGGTCCGGGTGGGAGTGCTGACCGGCACCGACCGGGTGGCGCCGCTGGCCGAGGTGAGCGAGTTCTACGAGGACCTGCCCGGCTGGACCGCCAGGGCGCGCGAGCTCACCACCGGCGAGCCCGCGGGTGAGCTCGCGTTGGGCGAACTGAGCCTGGCTCCGGCGGTGACCGGTTCCGCACGGGTGCTGTGCGTCGGGTTGAACTACCGCGAACACGCCGCGGAGGGCGGTTTCTCCACCCCGGAGACACCGACGATCTTCGGACGGTGGACGACGTCGCTCGCGGTCGACGGGACACCCGTGCCGGTGCCGCCGGACGAGGCGGGCCTGGACTGGGAGGTCGAACTGGTCGCGGTGGTCGGTGCGGCCATGCGGTGCGTGGACGCGGAGACCGCGCTCGCCGGGGTGTTCGGCTACGCGGTCTTCAACGACCTGAGCGCCCGGCGGGCACAGCGGCTGACCGCGCAGTGGACGCTCGGCAAGAACTCCGACCACAGCGGGCCGATCGGGCCCGTCGTGACCGCCGACGAGGTGGGCGACCCGGCCGGCGGCCTCCGGCTGGTGACCCGGGTCAACGGCGAGGTCGTCCAGGACGGCAACACAAAGGACATGATCTTCCCGGTCGGGCGGGTGCTGGCGCACCTGAGCCGGACGATGACGCTGCTGCCCGGAGACCTGGTGGCGACCGGCACCCCCTCGGGGGTGGGACACGCACGCACCCCGGCGTGGTTCCTGCGACCCGGTGACGTGGTCGAGGTGGAGATCGACCGGCTGGGCTCGGTGCGCAACCCGATCGTGGCCTGGCCGGAGAGCTGAGACGACGTCGCGGGCGTGTCGGCCGGTGCGCCTCCAGATCACGGTGCGCCGGAACGAGACGCCGTTCGAGGAGAGGAACCCCTGAGTGAGAATCGTCATCATCGGCGGAGGCCTCGGCGGGCTGGCCGCCGCCCTGCTGCTGCGGCAGGCGGGTGTCGAGGCAGTCGTGTACGAGCAGACCGCCGAGCTGCGTGAGGTCGGCGCCGGGATCGTGGTGGGCCCCAACATGGTCCGTCCCCTGGCGCGGGCCGGGCTCGGCGAGCGGCTGGCGTCCTTCGCCGTGCCGCTGGAGGCCGCCTGGGAGTTCCGGCGCTGGCAGGACGGCCGGGTACTGTTCTCCCAGCCGATGGGCGAGGAGTGCCGCCGGCTGTACGGCGCCGACTGCTACGTCGCGCACCGGGCCGACCTGCTCCAGATGCTGCTGGAGGCACTGCCCTCGGACGCGGTCAGGGCCGATCGGAGGCTGGAGACCCTGCGCCAGGACGGCCCCGAGGTCGAGCTGGTCTTCACCGACAGCCGGGGCGAGAAGACGACGGTGACCGCCGACGGGGTGATCGGCGCGGACGGCATCCACTCGGTGGTGCGGCCCGCGGTCGTCGAGGAGGAGCCGCCGCGTTTCTCCGGGCTGTGCGCCTACCGGTGCCTGGTCGAGGCCGAGCACGCGCCGGAGCTGGCGCTACGCCGGGTGCAGACGCTCTGGCTGGGCCCGGGCCGTCACTTCGTCCACTACCCCATCAGGGACAGAAAGCTGATCAACATCGTCGCGATCGTGCCCGCTGGCGAGTGGCGTGTCGAGTCGTGGACCGCCGAGGGACGGATCGAGGACCTGGCACGCGAGTTCGAGACCTGGGACCCGCGGCTGAGGCAGCTGGTCGCCTCGGCCACCGAGACCAGGCGCTGGGCCCTGTACGACCGCAGTCCCCTGGAGCGCTGGACGTCCGGGCGGGTGGCCCTGCTGGGGGACGCCGCCCACTCGATGCTGCCCTTCTTCGGCCAGGGAGCCGCCCAGGCGGTCGAGGACGCGGTGGTCCTCGCGAGCTGCCTGCGCGCCGCCACCCGCGAGACGGTGGCGCAGGCACTGGTCCGCTACGAGGAGATCCGCCGGCCCCGGGCCTCGCAGGTGCAGCTGATGAGCCGCGGCCGCGAGGTGCAGAACCACCTGCCCGACGGGCCCGCCCAGCTGGAGCGCGACGCGGCCTTCGCCGGCGGCGATCCGCTCCGGCAGAACGCCTGGCTCTACGGCCACGACCCAGAGACGATCATGGCTGGCTGAGGCGGCCGGTCCGCACGCTCCGGTACGCCCCAGGCCCGGCGTCGGAGCCTCCGTCGGGCGGCCGGGGCGCTCAGCGGCGCGCCCGGCCGTTCACGGTCCGGCCGCGACCTCGTCCCGGGGCTCGGTGGACGTCACGGTGGACGCCCTCGACGGCGGCTGCCTCTCGGCGGCGGTGAGCAGGTCACGGGCGTGCATGATGGCGGCGGGGGTGTCGGGAAAGATCAGGCCGTCGTGCCGCAGATGGTCGGCCACACCGAGCGCGGCCAGCACCTGATCGTGACCGGGCCGGATGCCGGACAGCAGCACGGCGACGCCGCGGTGTTCCAGATCGGTGATCACCTCTCCCAGCACCCGCGCCCCGGTCGCGTCGAGAGTGGAGACCC
This sequence comes from Streptosporangium sp. NPDC049644, assembly GCF_040675205.1. NCBI lineage: Bacteria > Bacillati > Actinomycetota > Actinomycetes > Streptosporangiales > Streptosporangiaceae > Streptosporangium > Streptosporangium sp. NPDC049644. The sequence goes on from NZ_JBFAOJ010000033.1 coordinate 34,390, forward strand.
GGGACATGCGCAGGATCACCACGTGCGTGTCGGCGACCTCCGACAGCTCCAGCAGGAAACGATGGGCGGCGGCGAACACCAGTGGCCCGTCGAACCGGTAGGCGACGATGTGCTCCCGCAGCAGCCGGTACTCCTCCTCGCTGTGGTCACCGCTCTCCAACGGCACCCGCTGCACCTGCGCGTTCCTGACGATGGCGCGCAGCGCCAGGACGATCGCCGTACCGATGCCGACGGCGACCGCGGTCACCAGGTCCACGGCGACCGTGACGACGAAGGTGAGCAGCATGACGAGCCCGTCACCACGTGTCGCGCGGGCGATGGCGCGCAGCGAGCCGACCTCGACCATCCGCACCGTCGTGGCCAGCAGCACACCGGCCAGCGCCGCCAGCGGGATGTGCCCGACGACTCCGGAGGCCGCGAGCACGATCACTGCCAGCACCACCGCGTGGCTGAGCGCGGCCAGGCGGGAGCGGGCGCCCGAGCGGACGTTGACCGCGGTGCGGGCGATGGCGGCGGTGGCCGGGATGCCGCCGAACAGCGGCACGGCCAGGTTGGCGATGCCCTGGCCGAAAAGCTCGCGGTCGGGGTGGTGTCTCTCGTTGACGCTCATCCCGTCGGCCACGGAGGCGCACAGCAGGCTTTCCAGGGCCGCCAGCGCGGCGACGGCCAGCGCCGAGGGAAGCAGCGCGGCTATCGCGCCGGTGTCGAGGAAGCCCAGCGAGGGGGCGGGCAGACCTGTGGGAAGCGCTCCGACCTGGGCGACGTCAAGGCCGGCGAAGACGGTGACCACCGTCGCCAGCGCCACACCGATCAGCGAGAAGGGCAGGCCGGGCCGCAGACGGGTGCCGACCAGCATGAGGGCGGCCACCGCCACGGCCATCGCCACGGGCACCGGGTCGGGGGCGGCGGCGAAACGGGCGACGGCCTCGGCGGCCACCCGCCAGACCTGCTCCCCGTCCACTCCCGAGACCCCGAGGGCGGCGGGCACCTGCTGTAGCGCGATCACCACGGCGATCCCGGCGGTGAACCCCTCGATGACCGAGGTGGGGATGAACTGAACGTAGCGGCCGACCCTGGCCACCGCGAGCCCGACCAGCACCACCCCGGCCAGCAGCCCGACCATCAGCACACCGGGTGCGCCGAACTGGTGCACGATCGGCAACAGCACCACGGTCATCGCGCCGGTCGGCCCGGAGACCTGCAGGTTGCTTCCGCCGAAAACCGCCGCGAGCGCCCCGGCGACGATCGCGGTGACCAGGCCTGCCTGGGCCCCCATCCCCGAGCTGACCCCGAAGGCCAGCGCGAGGGGCAGCGCCACGACCGCCACGGTCAGCCCGGCCAGCAGATCCCGTCGCGGATCGCGACGTGCGGGTGTCCAGTCGGCGCGAGTGGGCAGCAGGTCCGACAGGCGGGCCCACCATCGCCCGGCGGCGGTGGACGCGCTCACCCGCGAGCCTCGGCGCGCAGCTCGGCGAGCAGCTCACCCTGTTCGGCGAGCAACTCGGTCAGGATGGATCGCGCCGCGAACATCAGGGTGGCCACATCCGGGGTGGAGAGCACGTACACGACGGTGGCGCCCTCCCGGGTGGCGGTCACGAGCCCGGCACGGCGCAGCACCGCCAGCTGCTGGGAGAGGTTGGACGCCTCGACGTCGATGGCGCTCAGCAGATCCCGCACCGGTAGAGGGCCGTCCTGCAGCAGCTCCAGCACCCGGACACGGACCGGATGGCCGAGGGTGCGAAAGAGCTCGGCCTTGGCCTGGTGCAGTGGCACCGGCATGATCACGCGGCCCCGGCGACTGGCCCGCCACCGGGGGGTCGTACCTCGACGCCGTGCCGGGCGGCGATGCGCAGCAGGTTCTCCAGGCGCCCGGTCAGGACCTCGACCGCGTAATCGTCGGAGTCTCGGCGCATGAGCTCCAACTCGTCGTCGACATCGGCTATGCGCGCCCTTAACTCCGCCGCGAACTCGCTCTCGCTCACGCCCCCCACCTCCCGTGGATCAGGTCATCCCCCGGCGCCCGGTTTACCGGCACACCCTTCCTGATGATGTGCCAAATTGCATAATTCTTCAAATCGTAATGACGTTGGCTATGATGGCGGGAGCCGTTTGCCACAGGTCCCCGGCCGGTCGGGCCCGATCAATGACGGATCGACCGCCAAGCGGGATACTTGGTGCGGCTACCGCGGGCTGACCTGCGGCGTCAGAGCGCGCCAGCCGGCGATGCGACAGTGACGAGAGGCCGAGCACGGCCTGCGTGAGGGAGTACAGCCAATGGGACGGGGCCGAGCCAAGGCGAAGCAGACAAAGGTTGCTCGCGAGCTGAAGTACAGCAGCCACAGCATGGATCTTGACCGGTTGCGTAAGGAGTTGGGCGCCGGTGACGATACCGCGCCGGAGAGCGAGGCCGACGACCCTGTCGGCGAGCCGACAGGCAGGTAGGGCTGGTTGCGCGGGACTTCGCGGATCGAGGGAACGGCCCGTGTCCCCGAGTACGACGGCGAATCCCGCGCAACATCCTGCAACATCATTGAGGCGACCTGGCAGAGCTGCTTACCGTCACGGTTGTGCGATACCGCCGCGACGGCGGGTCACACCCCCCGTACGGCGCGTCGACGGAGAGCTCTGGCGGGTCCCACCTCATCAAGACGGTGACCGGCTGCCCTTCCCCCCGGACGCCGGGATCCGCCAGTTCACACGCCGTGGCCCCGGGAAGAATCGCCGGCTCCCGCGAGGTCACGCCTCGCCGAGGCGGAAAGTCTCCCTGGGCCACGGCCACCACCCATCGCGTGCGCCGGAGAGTCCTTGACGAACCGCTACGGGGCCCAGTTCGGGCCCGACATCACCTTCCTCGGCGTCGGCCGGTGCTCACTGGACGACCCCGCCAGCTACGCGGGCGCCGACATCGTGATCGTGGGGGCGCCGTTCGACGGCGGTACCTCGCACCGGCCGGGAGCGCGCTTCGGGCCGCAGGCGATCCGGATGACCGACTACCTGCCGCACGACGGAGCGCGTCCCAGCCTGGCACTGCGCACCGACGGGCTGCGCGACCTGCGCGTCCTGGACGCCGGTGACGTCGAGATGCCGCCCGGCGACATTCTGGCCTCGCTGTCCGCGCTGGAGGCCGCCGTCGAGAAGGTGGCCCGAGCCGGAGCCATCCCGGTGGTCCTGGGCGGTGACCACTCGATCGCCTTCCCCGATGCCAAGGGCGTGGCCAACGTCCTGGGGCACGGCCGGATCTCGATGATCCACTTCGACGCCCACGCCGACACCGGCGACATCGAGTTCGGCTCGCTGTGGGGGCACGGGCAGCCGATGCGCAGGCTCATCGAGTCGGGGGCGCTACGCGGCGACCGGTTCCTGCAGATCGGCCTGCGCGGCTACTGGCCGCCGCCGGAGACGCTGGACTGGATGGCGGAGCGCTCGATGCGCTCGTACGAGATGACCGAGATCGTGCACCGCGGCCTGACGGAGTGCCTCACCGAGGCCTTCGCCATCGCGACCGACGAGTGCGACGGTGTCTTCCTGTCCGTCGACATCGACGTGTGCGACCCGGGTCACGCGCCGGGCACCGGGACGCCCGAGCCCGGCGGCATCACCGCGCGCCAGCTCCTCGACTCCGTGCGGCGCATCTGCCTGGAGCTGCCGGTCGTCGGAGTCGACGTGGTGGAGGTCAGCCCGCCCTACGACCACGCGGACATCACCGCAGCGCTGGCCAACCGCGTGGTTCTCGAGGCGTTGAGCGCCATCGCCCGGCGGCGGCGCGACGCCCGGGACGGTACGGCGTGGAACCCGCTGCTTCCCCTGCTCGCCGACCGCCCGGACCGCTGAGAGGTCTACCTGGTTCTCGGGCGGTTGCCCCACCTGGGCTTGCGGAACAGGTCGCGCCGCTCCAGCAGGTAGACGAGCTTGGCGGCCGCGAGCCTGACGGCCTCCTCGTGCCGGTGACGCTTCTGCGGTACGGCGGCGCTCCAGCGCTCAAGCAGCAGGGCGATCTCCTCGGCGAGTTCGCCGATCACCCGGTAGCGGGTGCTGAAGGCGTAGAGGTCCCCGTGCACCGCGTTCACCAGGTCCTCCTCGACCCGGTGGGCGAGCGGCCTGATCCGGCTGAGGATCCCGGCCTCCATCGCCGGGGTGACCGGCGCCCGGCGGGCGTCGCCCTCGGGCACCATGATGAGGGCCCGGATCCGCGCGACGGCCAGGGCACGCTCGGTCTGTGGGGTCGCGGAGTGCTCGGCGAGGTCCAGGAGGCGGCGGAGGGTCTCCTGTGTCTTGTCGTCGAACATGGAAACCCATTCCGCCTTCGCGTCCGATGTTCTCGCCGGACCGGGAGACCGGGTCTCGGTGTCGGCATTCGCGCATGCCGCGCATGTGCGATCACATGCTATTCGACCCGATGGGCACGGGCGGCTCCCGGTGTGCTCCCTGCTTCCCCCGAAGGTGGCCGCGGCCTCTCGCTCGCGGTGTCCGCTCCCGGCCGCCGGAAGATCCTAAGGGGTGCATGACAAGGTTTCATCCCTTTTGTCGAATCCGGTATCCGACAGCCCCTCAAGCCTGCTTTTTCCGTTAATAGCCTCACTTCTCGGTTTTTCTGCGAATACAGTCCAGCTCTATCGGACGGCGCCCCCTTCGCGGAAGGGCGGAGGAGAGTGGACGGGGTGGCTCGCGGCCATGGATCCGATCGGTGACGATCTGCTCAGAATCATCAGGCCCGAGATCGGGTACCGGGAGGGGCCCGGCCGGCACAGCAAGTTCGGCGAGTGGTACGCGGCCAACGTGGTCCAGGACCCGCAGTACGAGACGGCCCCGTGGTGCGCGATGTTCGTCGCCTGGGCCGCGGAACGGGCGGGCGTACAGCAGTACGTCGGGCAGTTCGCCTGGACCCCGTCACAGGCCCGCTGGTTCGAGACGAACGGCGCCTGGTCGCGGACGCCCGAGCCGGGCGCCCTGGTCTTCTTCGACTGGTCGGGCGGCAAGGACATCAAGGGGATCGACCACGTCGGTGTCGTCGAGAGCGTCGAGGGTGGAACGATCCACACCATCGAGGGGAACGTCGACCGGGTCTGGCTGAAGCGCAAGACCCGCGACCAGAGCAAGGTCGTGGGCTACGGCCTGCCACGGAAGGTCAAGGAACACCTGGCGAAAAAGGACGACACCGCACCGCAGCAGACCGGCCGGATCGAGGTCCGCCCGGCACTCGCCCCGGCCTCCACCGCCCTGACCGACGCCTCGGGCACGCTCCCCGTCTCCATGGAGACGGCCGCGGTCGCGGGGCTGCTGACCTTCGTCCTCGGCACGTCGTTCGTCCTGTCCCGGCTGCGTCCCCGCGTCTCGGCGGGACGGCACCGCAGGAGGAACGGGCGGGCGGAACGGCGGAACGGCGGAGGGTCCCGGGGCGGGGCCTCGCTCCTTCCGGCCGGGGCGTCCGAACAGGATCGGGCCGGCGGCCCGAAGACGCTCCGGGTGAGCAGACCGGACTGGGCGCACGAGCCGTACCGCGCGGATCGCCCGCGGTCCGTCACCGGTCTTGCCTCCGAGACCCGAGCCCCCGAGACCCGAGCCCTCGAGACTCCGGCCCCCGAGGCGGAGGCGCGCCGGGCCGCGTGACCTCCCGGCCGGCGAGCACGGACCCGCGGTTGATTAATAAGGTTAGGCAAAGCTAAGTTACTGGGAACGGCACTTCCCAGTAAAGGCGGCATGATGACAGCGGGCGGCGAGCAGACCCTGGAGCGGGCAGCGGGGGTTCCGGTCTACCGGGGCCACCACGTGGAGGTTCTGCGGACGGCACGGCTCAGCCCGAGCTTCGTCCGGGTCACCTTTGGCGGCGAGGACCTGGCGGGCTTCGCCGACAAGGGCTTCGACCAGCGGATCAAGGTGATCCTCCCGCTGCCGGACGGCAGCCTCACCCCCCTGGGCGACGGGGACGACTGGTACCAGCGGTGGCGTGCGCTCCCGCAGGAACTGCGCAACCCGATCCGCACCTACACCGCCCGCGCCGTCCGGCCGGAGCGGCGCGAGCTCGACGTCGACTTCGTCCTGCACGGCGAGACCGGCCCCGCGTCCCGGTGGGCGGCCCGCGCGACCCCCGGAGACCGGGTCGTGGTGGTCGGCCCCAACGCCGCCTACCCCGGCCCCACCGGCGGCCAGGAGTGGGCGCCGCCCGCCGGGGCGACGCACCTGCTGCTGGCCGGGGACGAGACGGCCGTACCCGCCATCACCACGATCGCCAAGTCGCTCTCCGGTTCCGTGCCCGCCACGGTGCTGCTGGAGGTCCCCGAGGCCGCCGACGCGCTCACCCTCGACGTCCGCCCGGGTGTGCGGGTCACCTGGCTGCCCCGCGACGGGGCCCGCCACGGCGACCTGCTCGTTCCCGCCGTCCGCGACGCCCTGGGCGCACTCGCCGTACCGGCGGGCACCGCCCCCGATGCCGCCGCCCCGCTGGAGGACGTCGACGTCGACGCGGAGATCCTTTGGGAGGTCCCGGACTCCTCCACGACCGGCGGCCTGTACGCCTGGCTGGCGGGCGAGGCGGGAATGGTCAAGCTGCTCCGCCGCCACCTGGTACGCGAGGCGGGGATCGACCGCTCCTCGGTGGCCTTCATGGGCTACTGGCGACTGGGACGCGCGGAGAGCGCCTGACCCCGGCGGCAGAGGCCCCGCGGGGCCTTTGCCGTTCCCTGCCCGAAAACCTGCCGACTCCTTGACCCGGGACGGAGCCGACCGGGCGTCCGGGCCGCGTAGCTTGAGGGCATAGGACGCCCGGCTCGCGGCCTGGGAGGGCCGACATGACAGCAGCACGGCCCGACTTTCACGACCCGGCGGGAACCACCGGATACCTGCCCATCGCCGACCACGGACTGATCGGCGACCTGCGCACCGTGGCGCTGGTGGACACCGGCGGCACGATCGACTGGTACTGCTGCCCGCGCTTCGACGCGCCCAGCGTGTTCGGCTCGATACTGGACACCACCCGGGGCGGATCGTTCGAGCTGGGCACCGATGTGCCCGCGAGGACCAGGCAGTTCTACTTCCCGGACACCAACGTGCTGATCACCCGGTTCTCCGCGACCGACGGTGTGGGCGAGATCCAGGACTTCATGCCGGTCGTCGACGACTCCGGCGAGTGCGACCGGCACCGGCTGATCCGGCGGGTGAGATGCGTACGGGGATCCCTGCCGTTCCGGGCACGGGTGGCTCCCAGGTTCGACTACGGCAGGCAGTCCCACGTCCTGAGCATGCGGGACGGCCGAGCGATCTTCGAATCACCGTCGCTCCGCCTGACCCTCTCCTCCACTGCGACCCTGGAGGCGGACGGTCAGGACATACGCTCGGAGTTCAAGCTCAACGAGGGAGAGTGCGCGGTGTTCGCCCTCGACAGGCTCAGCGACGACCTGGCCCCGCGCCCGTGCCCGATCGAGGAGGCCGAGGAGCAGTTCACCGCCACCGTCGCGTTCTGGCGCCACTGGCTGTCGGCGTCGCGCTACCGCGGCCGGTGGCGGGAGATGGTGCACCGCTCCGCGCTCACGCTGAAGCTCCTCACCTACGCGCCCACCGGCGGGATCGTGGCCGCCGCGACGACCAGCCTGCCCGAGCGGATCGGCGGGGAGCGCAACTGGGACTACCGGTACGTCTGGATCCGCGACTCGGCGTTCTGCGTGTACGCGCTGCTCAGGCTGGGCTTCGGCGAGGAGGCCGAGGCGTTCATGAACTTCCTGTCCAAGCACGTCAGCCACGACTGCGGCGGCCCCTCCGGGCCATTGCAGATCATGTACGGCATCGACGGGCGCACCGACCTGCCCGAGGTCGAGCTGGCCCACCTGGAGGGTTACCGGGGCTCGGCCCCGGTGCGCGTCGGAAACGCCGCCGTGGACCAGCTCCAGCTGGACATCTACGGCGCTCTCCTCGACTCGGTCTACCTCTACGACAAGTGGCACCGGCCGATCTCCAGTGACCTCTGGGAGGAGGTCCACCTCCTGGTGGACTGGGTCTGCGACAACTGGGACCGGCCGGACGAGGGCGTGTGGGAGACCCGGGGCGGGCGCAAGGACTTCGTCTACTCGCGGCTGATGTGCTGGGTGGCGATCGAACGGGCCATGCGGATGGCCGCCCACCGAGGCCTGCCCGCCGCCACCCAGCGCTGGCAGCTGGCCCGCGACGCGATCTACCGGCAGATCATGCGGCGCGGCTGGTCGGAGCAGCTGCGGGCGTTCATCCAGCACTTCGACGACGACGTCCTCGACGCCTCGGTGCTGATGATGCCGCTGACCAAGTTCATCTCCCCCGCCGACCCCAAGTGGCTGTCCACCCTCGACGCGCTCGGCGCGAACCTGGTCTCGGACTCGCTGGTCTACCGCTACGACCCCTCGGTCAGCCCGGACGGGCTACACGGGCAGGACGGCACGTTCTCGATCTGCTCGTTCTGGTACGTCGAGTCGCTCACCCGCGCCGGGCGCCTGGACGAGGCACGGCTGGCGTTCGAGAAGATGCTCACCTACGCCAACCACCTCGGCCTGTACGCCGAGGAGATCGGGCAGACCGGCGAGCAGCTCGGCAACTTCCCGCAGGCCTTCACCCACCTCTCGCTGATCAGCGCCGCGTTCAACCTCGACCAGGCCCTGGGCTGACCCCCGACCACGACGGGCGGCAGAACCCCGGCGGAGCCGAGGCCCGGGCCGTTCAGCGGGCGCTCTCCCGGACCGGCGGCTTGACCACGGTCCAGACCGTGACGGGCGCCAGGGGCCGCCAGCCGGTGAAGCCACCGGCCGGGGCGGTCCTGCTGACCGCCAGCCGGACCAGGTCTCCCCCGAGTTCCCCCTGCCAGGAGGCCAGCACCGCCTCCGACTCGACGGTCACCGCGCCGGCCACCAGCCTGCCGCCCGGCCGCAGCGCCTCCCAGCAGCCCTCCACCACCCCGGGAACGGTCACCCCACCGCCGATGAAGACGGCTCCCGGCGCCTTCAGCCCGGCGAGCACGGCGGGGGCGGCACCGGTCACCACGTCGAGACCGGGAACTCCCAGCGCCGCGGCGTTACGGGCGATCACGGCCGCCCGTGAGGGGTCCGACTCCACCGCGACGGCCCGGTTCTCCGGATGGGCACGCATCCACTCGACACCGATGCCGCCCGCCCCCGCACCGATGTCCCACAGCAGCTCACCCGGGGTGGGGGCAAGCCGGGACAGGACGACCGCGCGTACCTCGCTCCCGGTGAGCCGGCCGTCGTGCTCGTACACCTCGTCCGGCAGGCCGGGCAGCCGGGGCAGCGGAACGGTCCCGGCATCGGCACGGCACTCCACCGCGACGACGTTGAGAGCGTGGGCCACCGGCAGGGACCACTGACCGGCCGCACCGGAGATCACCCGCTCCTCGGCGCCGCCCAGCCTTTCCAGGACCGTCATCGCGCTCGCGCCGTAACCTCGGGCTGTGAGCAACCCGGCGACCCCGGCCGGAGTGCGGCCGTCGGCGCTGAGGACCAGGACCCGGCGACCGTCCTGGACGGCGGGGTGCAGCACCTCGACGGGACGCGCCACGAGGCTGACCACCTCGACCCGGTCGACCGCCCAGCCGAGCCTGGCACAGGCCAGGGAGACCGACGAGGGGTGCGGCAGGATTCGGACCCGGTCGGCACCGAGCAGCCGTACCAGGGTCGCGCCGATGCCGTGGAACATGGGATCGCCACTGGCCAGCACGCACACCCGGCGGCCCCGGTGGGGGGCGATCAGCCGGGGCAGGGCGGGCAGCAGCGGGGAGGGCCAGACGACGCGCTCGGCACCGGGCTCGGGGAGAAGCCCCAGCTGCCGTGCGCTCCCCATCAGGACCTCGGCGGCGTGCAGCTCGCGCCGCGCCTCCTGGGAGAGCCCGGCCCAGCCGTCGGCTCCGATGCCGACGACGGTGACGAGGTCAGACATCACCCACCCCTTCCCGATGCCGTTCTACCGCTCCACTGGGCGACATGCTAGCCCGGCACCGGGTCCGGCCGCGGATCGCGGCCGGACCCGGTGCCGGTCAGCCGTGCACCGGTGCGGCGGATGGGCGCGGGCACGCCGCGGCCACTCAGCTCCCCGGGTTGAAGATGACGTCGTCGGGCGTGATCCGCACCGTGACGCGCTGCTCACCCGGCTTACGGAAGGGATAGGACTCCACGCCGAGATACTTGTTCGCCAGGCCGTCGATGACCTCGTCCGCGCCCTCCAGCTCCAGCCGGGCCTTCCCCGAGACGCTGACCAGGTGATAGTCGTTCTTGGGATCCAGGACGCTCACCGACACGCGCGGGTCCTCGCGCAGGTGGCGCTCCTTGGCCCGGCCCACGGCCGTGTTGAAGACGACATCGTCTCCGTCGACGTCAACCCACACGACCGTGCTGTGCAGCGAACCATCCGGCCTGACGGTGGTCACCCAGGCATGAATCGGCTGCTTCAGCAGACTCTTGGCGTCTTCACTCAGTTTTCCCACGGGAACCTCCACCTCATGGACGATGTCTCTACAGGGCAGTCGAACATCGCTCACACGTGATCGATTCCACCTCCGTCGAGAAAACCGTCGGCGATTCGCGGAACCGGTCGCGCGTCGGCGGGCAGCCGTCCGGTCGCCCGTGAGGGCCTCCGGACGGCTGCCCGTGCGGGCGACGCCCCGGAGACGGCGGTCATCGCGGCTTCGCGGACGGATCCGGCGCGGAGTCCACGTCGACGACGATCCTTTTCCGGCAGGACCGCACATCCGGCCGCCGCACCCTCGGCAGACGGCATCCTGGTGGCATGAGTTATCACATATGCGTGGTGTGCATGGGAAACATCTGCCGGTCACCGATGGCCGAGGTCGTGCTGAGAAAGACCCTCGACGAGCACGGCCTCGGAGGTCGCGTCACGGTCGACAGCGCGGGAACCGGCGACTGGCACCAGGGGAATCCGATGGACGCACGGGCCGCCGAGGTGCTCGCCGACCACGGTTACGACGGCTCGCGGCACCGGGCCCGGCAGTTCCTGCGTGACTGGTACGGCCAGGTCGACCTGGTGCTGGCCATGGACACCCACAACCTGAGCGCCCTGCGCCGCCTTGCCCCCGAGGGCGCGGACGTGCGCCTGTTCCGCTCCTTCGACCCGGTGGCCCCGGAGGGCTCCGAGGTGCCCGATCCCTACTACGGCGGGCGCGCGGGTTTCGCCGAGGTACTGGAGATGGTCGAGGCCGCGAGCAGGGGACTGGCCGAGCATCTGTCGATCACTCTCAGATGAGACCTCCCGGGCACTGCTGTTCGATCTTGTCGGGAAGTCACCGGGGCCATCGCCTTTACAAAGTAAGCCACAGACTCGGCATCCGGGGAGATCACACGTCCCTGCGGGTGAGTGCGACGGCGGCCGCGGCGAGCGCGACGACGACGTACAGGGACATCACCGCCAGCGCCGCGGGCGGTGACAGCCCGATCCCGGCGGCCGCGTCGCCCAGGCCGACCGCCAGCGGCGGCTCGCCCACGGCCTGGACGGTCAGGTCCTCCAGCAGCACCGAACCGATCCTGGCGTTCCACGGGTCGGGCAGCAGGAGCACGAACCTCGGGAGCACGTACAGGTACACGACGACGGCGGTGATCGCCCCCGCGGTGGAGCGCAGCACGGCGCCCGCGCCGAGCCCGACCATGGCGAGCACCAGCACCGACAGTCCCCCGGCGAAAATCTTCGGAAACTCCTGCGCCAGTGGCGTGCCGAAGCCCGGGATCGGGCGGGCACCGATGATCAACCGGCTGGCGAAGAAGGCGATGAAACCGCTCGCCTGCCCCACCGTGAACGCGACGGCGGCCACGACCGCGGCCCTGGCCGCCAGCACGACTCCCCGTCGCGGCAGCACCGTGAAGCTGGTGCGGGCCATGCCGGTGGCGTACTCGGAGGTGAACGAGAGAACGCCGAGCACGGCCATGCAGATCTGTACCGGCATCAGGATGATCTGCTCGGGGCGTGCCGTGCGCAGGGTGAGCCGCCCCTCGGGCGGCAATCCGTCCCAGAGGCTGCCCACGTACAGGGTGAACACGGCCGAGAGTACGACGAAGGACGCGACGGCCGCCAGGACGTACCAGGTGGAGCGGACCGTGCGGAGCTTCAGCCACTCCGCGGCCGGCACGTCGACGGCCGCCGGACCCCCCGATCCCTCGCGCCGCGACAGGCCGGTCATCGCCCGCCCGCCCGGTACTCGACGCTGTCAGCGGTCAGCTCCATGTACGCCTCCTCCAGGGAGGCGCTGCGCGGGGTGACCTCGTGCAGGGCGAGGCCGCCCCCCGCGGCCAGGTCACCGATCGCCGCGACGTCCAGTCCCCTGACGACCAGTCCCCCGTCCGGCTCCGTCTCGACCGTCGCCCCGGCGGCCTCCAGTACTCCGGTGAGCTCGGCGGCCCGGGGGGAGCGCACCAGCACGCCCCGGTCATGGCGGGCGGCCAGCTCTCCGACCGTGGTCTCGGTGACCAGCCTGCCGCGCCCGATGATCACGAGGCGGTCGGCGGTGAGCTCCATCTCGCTCATCAGGTGGCTGGAGAGCAACACGGTGCGTCCCTCGGCGGCCAGTGAGCGCATCAGGCGGCGGATCCATCGCACGCCCTCCGGGTCGAGCCCGTTGACCGGCTCGTCGAACATCAGCACCCCCGGGTCGCCGAGCAGCGCCGCCGCCGTTCCCAGCCGCTGGCGCATGCCGAGCGAGAAGCCACCGACCCGCCTGCGGGCGACTCCGGCCAGGCCCACCTGTTCCAGGACGTCCGTCACCCTGGAGAGCCCGATCCGGTTGCCGCGCGCCAGGCAGCGCAGGTGGTCGAGCGCGCTGCGGCCGCCGTGCACCGCGTTCGCGTCGAGCAGCGCGCCGACCTCGCGCATCGGACGGCGCATCGTGGCGTAGCGGCGCCCGTTGACCAGCCCCTGGCCCGAGGTGGGTGCGTCCAGGCCGAGCAGGACGCGCATGGTGGTCGACTTGCCCGCACCGTTGGGGCCGAGGAAACCGGTGACCAGACCCGGTTTCACCTGGAACGACAGCTCGTCCAGCACGGTTTTCTCACCGTAGCGTTTGGTCAGTCGCATGATTTCGATCATGTCGTCGAGGCTCTCGCGGGGCGGGCCGCGCCCGCGTCGGCCCATGGCGGGCACTTCGCGGTCGGCCCCGGGTCCGACGGCAGCGGCCACGGCCCGGAAAGGTGGGCCCCAGGGATGACGTCCCCGAGGTGGAGGCGGCGACACGACCCCTGCGGATACCGTTCCAGCGTGGACGACTCACTCTTCCTGCGCCGCTGGAGTCATGACCGGCTCGTCCGCCTCGATGCCGTGGCGGCCGCCGGATACGCGGTCGCGCTCCTGCTGTTCGCGGCCGAAGTCCCGGATCCGGCGGTGCCCGCCTGGGCGGAGTACCTGGTCCTGGCCGGGATGACCCTGCCGCTCGCGGTGCGGCGGCTGTGGCCGCTCACCGTCTTCTGCGCCGTCCTCGCGACGTCACTGGCATCCGTCCTTCTCGGCCTGGTGCACGACAGGTTCGCGGCGGCGGCTTTCGCGATCTACATGGTGGCACTCACCCGGCACCGGCCGCGCGGGGAGCCCACCCTCGCCATCGGCGTCTGCAGTGCGGTGGCCGTCCTGCTGCTGTCGGTGGCGGGCGCCCCCGGCCCGTCGCCGGACATCCCCGGGGTGCTGCTGGGAGGGGTGGCCTTCATCGGCGGCGCCTGGATCGCCGGCCGCGTCGTGCGCGAGCGCCGGGCGCACGCGATGCGGTCGGCCGAGCAACTCGCCGACCGGGCGGTCACCGAGGAGCGGCTGCGGATCGCCCGCGAGCTGCACGACGTGGTGGCGCACAGTATGAGCCTGATCGCCGTCAAGGCGGGCATCGCCAACCATGTCGCCGCGGCGCGGCCCGAGGAGGCCGCGGACGCGCTGCGCGTCATCGAGGCCACGAGCCGGAGCGCGCTGACCGAGATGCGCCGGCTGCTGGGCGTGCTCCGCTCCGATCTCGACGCGGGGCCCGGCCTCGCCCCCTCCCCCGGCCTCACGGATCTCGCCGCACTGGCCGGGCAGGCGGCGATGGCCGGGGTCCAGGTCGAGCTGGACGTCCGGGCGACCGGCCTGCCGGAGGGGGTGGAGCTGTCGGTCTACCGGATCGTCCAGGAGGCGCTGACCAACGTCGTCAGGCACGCCGCCCCCGCCCGGTGCCGGGTCTCGGTCGAGGCGTCGGCGGGCGAGGTCAGGGTCGAGGTCGCCGACGACGGGCCCGGCGAGCGGATGCTGCCCGGCGGCCGGGGACACGGGTTGGTCGGGATGCGCGAGCGGGTGGCCGTGTACGGCGGCAGCCTCACGGCCGGGCGCCGTCCTGAGGGCGGGTTCGGGATCTCGGCGCGCATGCCGTACGGGGAGGCACCGTGATCCGGGTGCTCGTCGCGGACGACCAGGCGCTGCTGCGCGGAAGTTTCCGGCTGCTGGTGGACACCGCTCCCGACCTGGTGACGGTCGGCGAGGCTGGGACGGGTGCCGAGGCGGTGGAGTTGGCGCGCGGTGAGTCGCCGGACGTGGTGCTCATGGACGTGCGGATGCCGGACATGGACGGCATCGAGGCGACCCGGCGCATCTGCGGCCCCACGGGCGTCCCGGGGGTGCGCGTGCTCATCCTCACCACGTTCGACCTGGACGAGTACGTCCACGCGGCACTACGGGCAGGTGCCAGCGGCTTCCTGCTGAAGGACACCCCGCCGGGCGATCTGCTGGCCGCGATCCGGGTGGTCGCCTCCGGCGAGGCGCTGCTCGCCCCGACGGTGACGCGCCGGCTCATCGCCGAGTTCTCCCGGCTCCCGGAACCGGCGCGCCCGGTGGCCCGCGAACTCGAGGGGATCACCGGGCGGGAGCGCGACGTTCTGGCGCTCATCGCCCGGGGGTTGTCCAACGCCGAGATCGCCGAGCACCTGACCCTGAGCCTGGCGACCGTGAAGACGCACGTGGGCCGGCTGCTCGGCAAGCTCGGCGCGCGCGACCGGGCCCAGCTCGTCATCGTCGCCTACGAGACGGGGCTGGTCACGGCCGCGCGGCCGTCCCGCTGAGGCCTGTCCCGCGGGTCCTCGCCGTGGCGGGGATCCGCGGGATGGACGCCCGGCGAGGCGGAGGAGGAGTTCATGGCGGAGACGCCGCGTAGTGCCGTCCGAGCGACCTCGGCAGGCGGAAAGATCCGCGGAAAACGCCGTGTGGCCCCTCGCCGTGGCGGGTGAGCCGGTCAGCGGTGCCCTGCGGTTCCGGTGGCGCGCTCCAGAACCTCCAGGACGGTCCCGGAGAGCAGGGTGAGCTTGTGAGGGTTGCGAGCCGCCGGGGTACACCGGGCGGTGGCCAGCCCGGCCGCCCGGTCGAGAGGCTCCCCGGCCAGGAGCGCCTCCTCGACCTCGGGCAGGCGCACCGGGACGCGGGCGACGCCGCCCGCGGCCACCCTGGCGAAGGTGATCCTGCCTCCGTCCATGGCCAGCCGTGCCGCCGCCTCCACCAGCGGCCACTCGGCCTCGGACCTGCCGATCGCCCGGTGGTAGGCGGCCCGCTCGCCCGGCACGGGCGGCGGCAGGACGACGGACAGCAGGATCTCCCCCGGCCCCAGCAGGTGGTCGCGGGTGGGATCGGAGCCGTCCCCGTACAGGTCGCCGACCGGGAAGGGAGCCGCACTGCGGACGTCATCGTGGGCACCGCCGTGCACCTCGGCCAGGGCGTCGCAGGCGAGCAGCGCCACCGCCAGCGACGACGGGTGCGGGGCTATGCACGGCCCGGTGTCGACGATCGCGGCGTTCGGGGCGAGCCCGGCGCGGGCCGGGCAGTGGTCGCCGCCGTTCTGGTGGCAGGAGAAGGACGGGCTGCGGAAGTACGCGCAGCGGTTGCGCTGCAGCAGGTTGCCCCCGACCGTGGCCGCCTCCCGGATCTGGGGCGTGGCCAGGCCCGCCGCCGTCAGCGTCAGGCAGGGGTGGGCGGCACCGAGGCGCGCGTCGCGGGCGACCCGCGCGACCGTGCTGAGCGCGCCGATCCGGACCGAGCCGTCCGGCTGCCAGGTGACGTCGGACAGGTCGGGCAGGCCGCGCAGGTCCACGTGTGGCCCGGCCGCGCGGCGGCCCATCAGGTCGGTGCCTCCGGCGCGGAACTCGCCCCCGCGCCGCACCGCGTCGCCGAGGTCGTCGAGGTCGGTGAGCGCGGTCATCGAACGCCTTCCGGTGCGCGGCCCCGGAACCGCCGTCCCGGGGAGAAGGTCGGCGGGACGGCTCCCTCGGGGAGCAGGCGGTACGGCCCCGTCGTGCGGGCGCCGGGATCCGGCTCCGGGGAACGGGCCGGTCGGCGGCCGGCGACCGCGCGGATTTCAGGGTCCGGCTCCGGGGAGCGGGGAGCCGCCCCGGGGAGTCCGGGGGGCGGCTTCGGGACGGAGGTCAACGGGAGATCCCTTCGAGGAGCCGGTCGGGGCGGATGGGCAGGTCGTGGGGGCGCCAGCCGGTGGCGTTGTGCACGGCGTTGCCCAGCGAGGCGGCCACACCGACCGTGGAGACCTCGCCGACCCCGACACCGTGGCCGTTGACGTGCTCCCAGCCGTCGCGGTGGAAGTGCACGGTGATCTCGGGGGTGTCACCGATGCCGGGAACGCGGTAGTCGTCGAGGTTGGCGGTCAGCACGGTTCCGGTCACCGGGTCGACCAGGCGTTCCTCGTACAGCGCGTAGCCGATGCCCTGCACGACGCCGCCCTCGCACTGGCTGCGCGCCAGCCGCTCGGCGTAGATGTGGCCCACCGCGATCCCCGCCCACACCCGCAGCGGCCTGACGGCTCCCAGGCGGGTGTCGACCTCGACCTCGGTGACGTGGACGGCGCCGCTGAACCCCCGGCCGAGGGCCATACCGGCCACCGCGACCGGGGTCAGGTAGCCGCGCCGGTCGCGGCGGCGCCTGCCGACGACCCTGGCCCCGTCGCTCAGGCCCAGCTCCCGCAGGCGCCGCGCGGCGTCGCGTACGGCCGGGGCGACCGAGGCCGTGGTGCGGCTGCCGATGGAAGGCGGTCCGTGCACGGTGCCCGTCCTGCCGATCTCGACGCGGACGCGCTCGGCGGGCAGCGCGAGTTCCTCCCGCAGGACGCCGGCGATGACGCTGCGGATGCCGGTCCCGATGTCCTGGGTCGAGGTGGCGGCCACGACCACGTCGCCCTCGACGCGCAGCTCCACCTCGGTGGCGGGGTCGAGCATGTAGAGCCAGTTGGCGGCGGCCACCCCGACGCCCCTGCGGAAGCGGCCCGTCTGGGAGCCGGTCCGCGGCCGGTCGGCCCACAGCGGCAGGGCCAGTGCCCGGTCGTAGAGGGCGTGCCGTTTGCGGTTGCCGTCCCAGCGGCGGCGCAGTGCGATCGGGTCCTCGCCACGACGGTGGGCGGCCTCGTCCACCGCCTGCTCCAGTGCCCAGAGCAGGGGCGGTGCCCCGGGTCCGCGGAACGGGGTGCCCGGCGGCTCGTTGGTGACCACGTCGTAGTCGCGGAGCCGCCGTGGCGCGGTGCCGTACATGAGGCGGGCCATCCCGGCGACCATCGATCCGATGGCCACGCCGCCGCGCCCGTGGACGTCCACGGTGAGGGCGGCGAGGTCGCCTCGGTCGTCGGTGAGCAGTTCGAGCGTGGTGCGGGTGCCGGGGCGGTTGCCCGCGTCGCTGAGCTCCTCGGCGCGGCTGAGCACCACGCGCACCGGTGCTCCGCAGGCCCGCGCGAGTTCGACGGCCGCGACCGTCTCGACGGTGACGCCGGACTTGGCCCCGAAACCGCCGCCGACGTGGTCGGCGACGACATGGACCCGGTCGGCGGACAGGTTCCACCGCTTGGCGGCCTGTTCGGTGGCCAGTCCGATGGTCTGGGTGGACAGGTGCAGGTGAAGGTCGCCCTCACCGTCCCAGCGGGCCACGCAGGCGTGCGGTTCCAGCGGGGTGTGGACCTGCACGGCGGTGGTGAACGTGCCGCTCACCAGGCGGGGGTCGGCGTCGCGCCGCGCGGTCTCGATCCGTTTGACGGCGGTGCGACCGCGCCAGCTCGCCCTGGTGAAGGGGCCGCGCACGTTGCCGTGCCAGTCGCCGGGCAGCTCCAGCCCCTCGCTGGAACTGGGGGCGCGCTTCCTGTCGGACTCGTCGTAGACGGGCGGGGCCTCGGGCGTGTCGTCGAGCGCGGCGGGCATCGGGACGTAGCCGATCTCCGCGGCCTCCGCGATCGCCAGGGCCTCCCGGCGGGTGGCAGCGGCGACGGCGGCGACGGGCTGGCCCGCGTAGCGGACCATGCGGTCGGGCGGCAGCAGGTCGATGACGTGTGCGGTGCCGGCGGTCACCGAGGTGACGCGGGCGTGTGCCCTGGTGGAGCGGATGACCACGCCTTCCAGCTGGCCGTCCAGGTGTACGTCGGTGGTGTAGCGGGCTCGGCCGGTGACCTTGTCCATCGCCTCCAGGCGGGCGGGTGTTCCCGCGGCGTCGTCGTGTTCTCCCCGGCAGGCGGCGGCGATCGCCGCGTGAATCCCCTCGTAGGCTCCGCACCTGCACAGGTGGCCCGCCATGGCGGCGGCGATCCGCTCGCGCGGCGGAGCGACGTCGCCGTGCTCGGCGCGCCAGGCGTCGACGAAGGCCGCGGCCTCCACCACGAACCCCGGCGTGCAGTAGCCGCACTGCAGGCCGTCGTGGACCGCGAACGCCCGCTGGACGGGGTGGTCCAGGCCCTCCGCGGTGACGACCTCGCGTTCCTCCAGGACGGCGGCGGGCAGCAGGCAGCTCGCCTGGGGCGTGCCGCCCACCATGACCGTGCAGGCGCCGCAGACCCCGGTGCGGCAGGCGGCTTTGGCGCCGGTGAGGCCGAGCCCGTCGCGCAGCACGTCCACGGCGGCGTCGTCGGAGCCTGCGTCCACCGTGGCGGGGACACCGTTCACCGTGATCTTCATAGCTCTCCAGTTGACGTCGTCAACATCATGTTGACAGTGTCAACCAGCTACGTTGACATTGTCAACACGGGCTGCCGGGAAAGGTGCGGGCGCATGATGGACGACACCAGGACCCGCCTGGTCGAGAGCGCACTGAGGCTGCTGCGCGAGGAGGGGCTCGACGCCGTGACGCTGCGCGCCGTCGGCGACCTGGCCGGCCTGTCCCGCACGGCCCCCTACCGGCACTTCACCGACAAGACCGCGCTGCTGGCCGCGCTCGCCGTCCGGGTCATCGCCGACCTCAGCGCGCACGTCGCCGCGGCGATCCCGCAGGAGGCCGACCGGCGCGGCCGGCTGCGGGCCTTTTACCTGAGCTACGTCGAGTACGCCACGGCGCACCCTGAGGAGTACCGGCTGGTGTTCGCCTCGGAGTTCCTCGCGGGCCACCATCCGGAACTGGAGGAGGCGATCGACCAGGTGACGACGGCGCTCGGCATGGCGGGTGCCGGGGAGGGACCGGTGCCCAAGGCCCGGCTGATGGCCCTGCTCTCGACGGCCCACGGCCTCGCGGAACTCGCGGTGACAGGGCAGTTCGCGCACAAGGGAATCGGGTCCGGGGACATCGTCGACGTCCTCGTGTCCACCCACGGGGACTGACGACCCCGGCTCACCGCTTCCCGCTGAGCTCCTCGCGGATTCCCAGCAGGATCTCGCGGGTGCGGGTGACCGGCTCGGCCTCGATGCACAGGCGTTCCATGACCTCCAGGTAGCTGTCGACGTCGTCGCGCTTCTCCAGGTAGACGGCGCTGGTGAGCTGCTCCAGGTAGACCACGTCGGGCAGGTCGGGCTGGGCGAACCGCAGGATGCTGAAGGGCCCTCCGGCCGCGGCGTGCCCGCCCACGCTGAAGGGCACGATCTGGACCGTCACATTGGGCAGTTCGAGCGCCGTCAGGATGTGGTCGATCTGCTCGCACATCACCTGGACCCCGCCGAGCGGGCGGCGCAGCACGGCCTCGTCCAGCACCGCCCACAGGTGGGGCGGCGCGGAGCCGCGCAGCAGCCGCTGGCGCGCCATGCGCAGCCGCACCCGGCGGTCCAGTTCCTCCCGGGAGGCCGAGGGGAAGCCCAGTTGGACGACGGCTCTCGCATACCCCTCGCTCTGCAGCAGTCCCGGCACGAACTGGACCTCGTAGTTGCGGATGCCGGTGGCCGACTCCTCCAGCCCCACGTACGTCTCGAACCAGTTGGGCAGCACGTCGTTGTAGTTGTGCCACCAGCCGGTGAGGTTGGCCTTCTCGACGAGGGAGAGCAGCGGCTCCCGCTCGTCCTCGCTGGTCACGCCGTACAGGGTGAGCAGGTCCGCGACGTCCCTGATCCGGAAGCTGACCCTGCCGAGCTCCATGCGGCTGACCTTCGAGTGCGAGGCCCGGATGGCGTTCCCCGCCTCCTCCAGGGTGATGCCCCGGTGCTCGCGCAGCCGGCGGAGCTGCGCTCCCAGGACGATCCGCAGCACCGTGGAACTGCCCCTCGGCACGGCCATGGGAGTTGGAACGACCGGCTGATCGTCGGCGTGAGGTGTGATCATCTACAGTCCTTTGGGCACGGAGCGCGAGCCTGTTCCAACTTTCCTGCGGCGATCGCGACCCTTCACGCTACTCCGCCCGCCAGGCCCAGACCATAGAGAATTTTATTCTTCAACCACCCCTGCCGGCGGTCAGGCGATCAGGTCGTCGAACTCCCCGCCCTTCACCCCGCGCACGAAGGCGTCGGCCTCGCGGCGCGTGTAGATCAGCGCGGGCCCTTCGGGATCGCGGGAGTTGCGCATCGCGACCCTGCCGTCGGGGAGCTCCGCGAGTTCCACGCAGTTGCCGCTGGGGTTGCTGAAGTGACTCTTGCGCCAGACGATGCCGCCCATCAGGGCTGCCGACATGCCGTTGTACAGCTGGTTCATCCTCGCCTCTCACCGATTAGGGAGGGAAACAACACCACGAGCATAGAGCTTTTTGTGCAGATGCACGTGCATTTGTACTTGCCTATGCACATTACGGCGTGCAAGATGACTAGACGGATCGCCCTTGCCACACGATCGCCCACCCCCAAGGTCGTCGATGACTGGTTACCAGAGACATGAAGCCACACCCATCCGAGCTGAGATCGGAGGGTGGGAACGGTGGTTGTCGATGCTCGATCACCTACTGCCCCCGAGCGGCCTGCCTCCCTGGACCGGCGAGAGCCATGTCAACCGGCTGCAGATGGCCGTACGCAGCTTTCGCCACGATCCGTGCGCCGCACGGACCGCCCGTGAGTTCACCGCCGGCGCCCTGAGGGCCTGGGAGCTGGAGCAACTGATCGACGACACCGGTGTCGTGGTCTCCGAACTCGTGACCAACGCCGTACGTCACGGCACGCGGGGCGTCCACCACTCCCGGGCCTGCCCCGAGGTCAAGGTGATCCTCTGCCACACCGAACGCTCGATGCTGTGCGCGGTCACCGACCCCAGCGACCAGGAGCCCTGCCTGCGCGAACCCGACTACGAGGCGGAGAGCGGCCGGGGGCTACAGGTGGTCGACGGCGTCAGCGAGATGTGGGGCTGGGCCCCCCTGGAGACCCGCGGCAAGGCGGTGTGGGCGGCCTTCGCCCTTCCCGGGAGAGGGGGGCGCCACCTGGAGGCCTGCCACTGAGCGCGACGCGGCCCGTCACCGGCGAAACGGCGCCCACCCGGAGCGCAGGCAGCCGGGCATCAGGAAGATGCGTCCCTAGAGAGGGGTATTGATCGGAAATACATCATCTTGTGGCCTGAGGGCCGATAATGTCCGCTGAAAGCCGCACCGCCGGACGGAGGACATCATGGCGTCGCCGCAACCTGAGCGCCTCAGGTTCGACCCCACGATCCCGAACGCGGGCCGGATAGCCGACTACTTCCTGGGTGGCAAGGACAACTTCGCCGCCGACCGCGACGCCGCGCGGGTGGCACTCGAACTGGCCCCCGAACTTCCCGCCATGTCGATGGAGGGACGCAGGTTCCTCGGCCGCGTCGTGCGATTTCTCGCCGAGACCGGCATACGCCAGTTCATCGACGTCGGCTGCGGACTGCCGACCCAGGGCAGTGTGCACCAGATCCTGCACGGCATCGCTCCCGACGCGCGGGTCGTCTACGTCGACAACGACCCGATGGTCGTCGTGCACGCCCGGGCTCT
This sequence comes from Streptosporangium sp. NPDC049644, assembly GCF_040675205.1. NCBI lineage: Bacteria > Bacillati > Actinomycetota > Actinomycetes > Streptosporangiales > Streptosporangiaceae > Streptosporangium > Streptosporangium sp. NPDC049644. Next base: position 56,468 of record NZ_JBFAOJ010000033.1, read on the forward strand.
CTTGAAGGAGGACAGCCGGGCCACGGTCATCGAGGCCGACGCCCGCGACCCGGAAGGTCTGCTGGCCCATCCCGGCCTCACCGACGTGGTCGACCTCGACCGGCCCGTGGCGATCCTCCTCTTCTCGTTCCTGACCGACTTCCCGGACGACGCCGAGGCCGCGCGGATCACCGCCACCCTGAGGAAGGCCATGGTCCCGGGCAGCCACATGGCCATCTCCCACGCCGTCTCGGACCTGTGTCCCGAGAGGACCGCGAAGCTCGCCGACCTCTTTCAGGACCGCGGGTCGATCACCGGCCCCCGCCGTGCGAACCTGCGGACCATAGCCGAGGTCGAGCCTTTCCTCGACGGGCTGGAACCTGTCGAGCCGGGCCTCGTCTACATTCCCCAGTGGCGGCCGGAGGGCGCGGTGCCCCACCGGCCGGACTCCGTCTGGGTCGTCGGCGGAGTAGGCCGTAAGGAATAGACTGCCCCGAAAAAACAGCTTGGCCCCTCGATCGTTACCCACGCCCTGGCAGTCGGGTGTCACCGGACCCGGCCGGGGAGGACGTCAGAGGCAGCAGAGGAGAGAACAGATGAGCGACGCCGACCGGCGACCGGCGGCCGGCCTGAACACGAGCGTGCCCAACGTCGCCAGGATGAACGACTACTTCCTGGGTGGCAAGGACAACTTCGCCGCCGACCGTAAGGCCGCCGAGGAAGTGCTCGCCATCGCGCCGGAGATCAGGACCATGGCCCAGGAGGCTCAGGCCTTCCTGCGCCGGGTGACGAGCTATCTCATCGAGCAGGGCATGACCCAGTTCGTCGTCCTCGGTTCCGGGCTGCCCACCCGCAACAACGTCCACCAGGTGGCCCAGGCGATCGCGCCGGACACCCGCGTGGTCTACGTCGCCACCGACCCGGTCGTGCTCTCCCACGCCCGCGCCATGCTGGCCACCAACCCCCGCACCACCATCGTCGAGGGTGACGTGCTGCACCCCCGCGAGTTGCTCAACGATCCCGAGCTGCGGCGTCTGATCGACCTGGACCTGCCGGTGGCCGTCCTGATCCTGTCGGCCCTGCAGTTCATCCCCGACGAGGACGACCCGCACAAGAACGTGGCGATCCTGCGCGACGCGGTGCCCACGGGCAGCCACTTCGCCATCGGCCACGTCGTCTTCGACACGCGCCCGGAGGCGGCGGGTCCGCTGGTCGACATCTACCGGAAGGTCCTCAGCCGCCATGAGGACGCCTCCCGGCGCAGTGACCAGGTGCTGCGCTTCTTCGACGGGCTGGAGCTGGTCGAGCCCGGCCTGGTCTACGTCCGCCACTGGCGCCCCGACAACCCGCTGGCGACGCAGGGCCGGGAGAAGACCTGGACGATGGGCGGGGTGGCCCGCAAGACCGAGGACTGACCCACCACCGGCCCGCCGGGCCGCGCCGTCCGGCCGTTCTCGGCCATCGACCTTCGTGACCCGTACGGAACCGGCCCCCGCGCGGCCGGGCGGTCGGAGCACCCGGCGAGAGGTCAGCCCGTGGCCAGGAGGTCCTCGCGCTCGACGGCCTCCAGGGAGAGCGTCTTGTAGCCGACCTCGTCGAACAGCACGGTGATCCGGTCGCTCTCCCTGCTCATCACCACCCCCGCGCCCCAGGCGCTGTGCCGCACCCTGGCGTGCATCTCGAACGGACCTCCCGCCTCGGCCTCGGGCTCTTCGGCGACACCCGCCCTGCAGGTGTCGCAGGCCTCGCAGGTGCGTTCGCGCGGCTCGCCGAAGTACTCCAGCAGGAACCGGCGGCGGCAGCCCGTGGTCTCCGCGTACGCGCGCATCATGTCGATCCGCGAGTCGTCGATGCGGCGGCGGGTGTCGTCCAGCTCGACGGCGCGCGCCGTGGCCGCCTCGGGCGCGGGCCCGCCGGGTGCCGGGCGCAGGTCGCCCTCCCCGGTGACCTCGATCGCGTTCGCCCGCTCCAGCAGGTTGACCGCCCGGGTGAGCCGGGTGGCCCCGATGTCGAGAAGGTCGCGCAGCTCGCCGGCGGGTACGGTGCCGCCGTGCTCGTGGACCAGCGTCGCGACCCGCAGCAGGAGTTCCTCGTCGGCCCGTCCCCCGGCGAAGAACCTGCGCAGCCCCAGATCCTCCGGGCGGTAGAACAGCACCGCGGCGGCGGGCTCGCCGTCCCGCCCGGCGCGGCCGATCTCCTGGTAGTAGGAGTCCGGCGACTCCGGCGGGGAGGCGTGCAGTACGAACCGCACGTCCGGCTTGTCGATGCCCATGCCGAACGCGGAGGTCGCCACGACGACGTCCAGCTCGTCGTCACGGAACATCTCGTGGATCCTGTGGCGCTCGGCCGCCTTCATCCCCGCGTGGTACGCCTCGGCCCTGCGACCGGCCTCGCGCAGCGCGGTGGCGTACTCCTCGGCGGCGCGGCGGGTGGCGACATAGACCAGCCCGAGCCCTGAGCGGGACGCGGCGTCCTCCACCAGCGCCCGCCTCAGGTCCTCCTGGGTGACGAAACGGCGCACCTCCAGGTCGATGTTGGGCCGGTCGAAGCCTCGCACGATCTGCCGGACGTTCCTCAGGCCGAGGGCCGCGACGATCTCCTCGCGCACCGCCGGGGAGGCCGTGGCGGTCAACGCCACCACCGGAGGGTGGCCGAGCCGCTCGATGACCTGCCCCAGCCGCAGGTAGTCGGGCCGGAAGTCGTGGCCCCAGGCCGACACGCAGTGCGCCTCGTCGACGGCGATCAGCGAGGGGCGCGCGGCGCGCAGCCGCTCGACCGTCTCCGGTTTGGCGAGCTGCTCGGGTGAGAGGAACACGAACTCGGTGGTGCCCGCGCGTACCGCCTCCAGCGACGCCTCGCCGCCGGACTGGGTGGAGTTGACCGCGACCGCCCCTCCCGCGTCGGCCTCGGCCAGCCCGGCGACCTGGTCGCGCTGGAGGGCGATCAGCGGTGAGACGACCACGGTGGGGCCGTCGAGCAGCAGTGCGGGCACCTGGTAGACGGCTGATTTGCCGCTGCCTGTGGGCATGACCACGAGGGCGTCGCCGCCGTCCAGCAGGTGACGCATGGCGTCAAGCTGCCCCGGCCGCAGGTCTCGCCAGCCGAAGACCTTGCGGGCCACCGTCCGCAGCCTTCGCGCCCTCGGCCCGAACCTGTCCTTGATGCCCATGACCTCCGCCTTCCCACCGTGTGACCGCCAGTTACCCGCGGATCGGGGTGCTAGTCACACGAGGTGGGCTCGAGGTGGGCATGGCCGAAAGACGGACACGGGCGGGCACGAGGCGGGCACGAGGCGGGAAGCGGTGAGACGAGGGACGGGTTCGGGTGAAGTCGAGGAATGGAGTGGGGCGGGTGAGGGGCGCCCTCACGGACGCCCCCTCCGTCGGCCGGATCACGGCGTGGCCTGGCGGGTCGGTCGTGGCCCTTACCGCCACTGGGCTCACTTGGGCTTGAGCACCCCGTCGATGAGGTAGACGACGGCGTTGGAGGTCTGGATGTCGCCGCAGACCACCTTGGCGTCGTTGACCGTGTACTCCTCACCGGAACCCTTGACCTTCAGCGTGCCCCCCTCCATCGTGGTCAGCTCGCCCTCCGCGAGGTCCTGCGGAGTCTTCTTCCCCTCGACGACGTGGTAGCCCAGGAGCTTGGTCAGCTTCTCCTTGTCGCCCAGGATCTTGTCGAGCTTCTCCTTCGGGATCTTGTCGAACGCGGCGTTGGTGGGCGCGAACACCGTGATGTCCTTGGCGGAGTTGAGCTTCTCGGCCAGACCGGCCTGCTCGATCGCCTTGGACAGCGTGGACAGGTCGGGGCTGGAGGCGATGGCGGTGGCGACCGGCTGCGTCGCCATCTCGCTGGGACTTCCCGCCCCGCTGGTGGGCAGGGAGGCGCAGCCGGGACCGAACGGCTCGGTCATCATGCCCGAAGGCTCGGGCGATCCGCTCTCACCGGGCATCATGGATTCCGTGGGCGCGGCGGTCTCCTCGGGAGCCGGTGTGGGAGAGGTGATGCGCGCCGGAGCGGCGACCGCCTGCGCGGCGGGGACGGCGGACAGGGCGAGCACGGTCAGGGCCGATGCCAGAAGAGACTTCTGCTTCACGGTTATCTCCTTGCTTGGGCGGATGAGCCACCGGGGTCCGTCGGCCGGTTCCCGAGCCACTCATGTGCTGTATTGGAGATCAATTCCCTGAGATTTGGTGCCAAATGCCCCATTAGAAGACTCTTGACCACATATCTCCCGAGAAAGAGGGCCATTTTCCACCCGGCAGAGCGTTAATTCAGGCGCGCCCTATCCCCGTACAGTGGGGGGATGAGCCCAAAGATCGCGACCAACGAGGTCGTCTCACACGACCGGCTTCTGGATTTCCTCCGTGATCGCCACCACGCGCTGGTCATCACGACACGGCGCGACGGCAGGCCACAGGCGTCCCCGGTGACCTGCGGCGTCGACGCCGAGGGCCGCATCGTGGTGTCCACCTATCCCGAGCGCGCCAAGGCCTCGAACGCCCGCCGCGACCCCCGGGTGAGCATCGTGGTCCTGTCGGACGACTTCGACGGCCCCTGGGTGCAGGTGGACTGCGCGGCCGAGGTCCTCGACCTGCCCGACGCCCTCGAACCGCTGGTCGACTACTACCGGTCGATCTCCGGCGAGCACCCCGACTGGGAGGAGTACCGCGCGGCCATGACCCGGCAGGGCAAGTCGCTGCTGCGTCTCACCCCCGAGCGCTGGGGCCCGATCGCCACGGGAGGCTTCCCCGCCCGGCTGGCCTGAGCATCACTCCAGGCGGCAGGAAGGCGCCGGCCGTCCTGCCACGGCCGGAGACCGGGGCGGCCTCCGGCCACGGGCCCCTACCCCAGCTTCACGGTGATCTCTCCGCCGAGCCGGAAACCGCCGGTCAGCTCGAGGTCGTCACCACTCCAGAACCGGCCCGGGTCGTACCAGTTCGGCCTGCGGCCGCCGGGCAGGAGCCCCATGGCCTCGTAGGTGACCGCGACGACCTCGGCGCAGTAGGCGCTCTCCAGAGCACTCTCGCCGGTGCCCCGCTTGAAGATCCTGGGCACCCGCCCCTTCGCCCAGCGACCGGCGAGCCTGGCCGTCGACGGGAACGGCGTGCCGTCCAGCCGGGCGACGGTGCGCAGAACGGCGTCCTCCATCTCGCGGGTGACCTGTGGCTCCAGCTGCCTCAGCCAGCCGCGCTGACCGTATCTGGTGGCCCAGACCGTGACCGCCTCCTGCAGGTCGTGCAGCTGCACGCCGCGCTGGTTGGTCCCCGACCACAGGTCGGGCAGGGACCGGCCCAACTCGGCGTGCCACATCATGGGAGGCATGTCCTCGATGACCACCGACATTCCCACATGGTTCACCGGGCTGTTCGTCACGGTCTGGATGGCTCGATCGGGCACCGTTCGGCCGCGGAACAGCCACACGTCGCCGGTGCGGGTCAGGTTCACTGCCTCGTCGAGGCTGATGCTCTTACCGGACATTCCGCTAGCGTAGGCACATGCGATGGTGGAAGGTACTCGGTCTGGCAGGTGTCGCAGGTGTCGCGGCCACGGGAGTGGTGATCGTGCGAGCCGAGCGCCGACGGCAGGCCTACACCCCGGACGAGATCCGCACCCGCCTGCGCGCCCGCCTGGCGGAGTCCTCCGAGGGCGGCCCCGAGGCCGTCACCTCCGCCGACCGGAACCCCTGACCGTTCGGGCGCGGCCGTCCCGGGATCAGCCGAAACGGATCTCGGCCGGATCCCACCCCTCAGGCAGCGGTGCGGGCACCGGGCAGGTACTGGCGATCTTCACGAACTCGGCCCGCTCCGCGGACTCCGCGACGGCGATCATCGTGTCGAGGACGTGCAGGCCCAGCTCACCGGTGGCGCGGTGCGCCCTTCCCTCCCGGATGGCCTGGGCCATGTCGAGCACGCCCAGACCGCGACCGGCCTCGGTGCCCGTCGTGGGAGCCGGCACCCATTCCTCGTCACCGGTCCGGCGCAGTCGCACCTCGCCGCCGAACGTGTTGGGATCGGGTACCCGCATGGTCGCCTCGGTGCCGGTGATCTCGATGAACCCGGCGCGGCGGAGCGGCGAGTCGAAACTGAAGATCATCGTGGCCGCCTGGCCCGCGGCGAACTCCAGCAGCGCGGTCGTGTGGGTGGGAACCACCGCGGGAAAACGCGTGCCTGCCCTGGGCCCCGAGCCGATGACCCGCTCGTCCCTGGCCCTGCGGCCGACGGCCGCCACCCGCTCCGCCGGGCCGAACAGGGTCACCAGTGCCGTCAGGTAGTAGGGGCCCATGTCGAACAGCGGCCCGGCCCCCGGCTGGAAGAAGAACTCAGGGCTGGGATGCCACGACTCGGGGCCCGGACTCTGGAACAGGGTCAGGGCGGTGAGCGGCGTGCCGATGGCCCCCTCGGCCACGAGCCGGGCCGCGGTCTGCAACCCCGCGCCCAGAAAGGTGTCGGGGGCGCTGCCCAGGAGCACCCCCGCCGACGCGGCGGCCTCGACCAGTTCCGCCCCGGACTCCCTGTCCACCGTGAACGGCTTCTCGTTGTAGACGTGCCTCCCGGCCAGAACGGCGGCGAGCGCCACCTCGGCGTGCGCGGAGGGGACCGTGAGGTTGATCACCAACTCCACGTCGGGGTGCGAGATCGCCTCCTCCGGTGCGGCCGCCATCGGCACGCCGTAGCGTGCCGCGACCTCTTCGGCGCGTGCCCGGTCGAGGTCGGCGCACGCCACCACCCGCACGCCGGGGAAGGAGGCGAGGTTGCCCAGGTACTGGTGGCTGATGTTCCCGCAGCCGACGATCGCCACTCCGAGCGGTCCGGTCACGAGCTCACCCGCCCGGCGGCGACAAGGCCGGTCAGGTAGGCGTGGCTGTCGGCCAGCGCCTGGAGCATGTCGGTGGCACAGTGGTCGAGCTCCACGATCCGCACCGCGTCCGGAGCGGTGTTCAGCGCGTCCACGATGGGCACCTCGCCCGAGCCGACCGCGGTCATCGGGCCCTCCTGGGTGGCGGGCCCGTCCTTGACGTGCAGGTGGCTCACCCGCTCGCCCAGCCGGGCCAGCAGCCCCGAGGGGTCGACCCCGCCGGCCGCCGCCCAGTAGAGATCGACCTCCAGCAGCACCGAGGGGTCCAGCAGGTCGGCCAGCACCTCAAGCGCGGGACGGCCCTCCACCCGCCGCTCCAGTTCCCACCAGTGGTTGTGGTAGCCGAGCCGCAGGCCGTGGTCCGCCGCCTCCCTGGCCACCTCGCCGATGGTCCTGGCCGCCCGCTCCAGCTCCTGTCTGCCGGCGAACCACTCGGCGGGGGCGGCGGGCACGATGACGGTCGGGGCGCCGATGGCCACGGCGGCGGCCAGCGCCGTCGCGCGCCGCTCGTCGAGCAGCGGGGCGTGCACGCTGCACACCGCGAGCCCGGTCTCCTCCAGCTCCTCGCGGAGCCCATCCGGGTCGAGGTGCGCGTCGTACGGTTCGACCGCGCCGTACCCCATCTCGGCGATGCGGCGCAGCACGGCGCGGCGGTCGACGGCCGCCTGTTCGCGCACGGAGTACAACTGGACGGCTATCGGGCTCATCGGCTCTCCTTGAGGACCAGTGCCGCGGCGCCGTACAGGCCGGCGTCGCGTTCCAGACGGGTGCGCTCGACGTTCAGGCGGTGCAGGAAGCCGAGGCCCGCCTGCTTGGTGACCGCCTGGCGCAGCGGGGTGAGCAGGGTCTCGCCCGCCCCGGAGACGCCGCCCCCGATGACGACGTCGTCGATGTCGAAGAGCGCCGCCGTGGTGAGGATCGCCACGGCCAGCGCGTCGGCGGCCCGCTGGAAGGCCAGCTGGGCCACGGGGACTCCGCGGGCGGCGTCGGCCGAGAGCGTACGGGCGTCCGTCGGGGTACCGGGCTCGCCCCAGCCGTTCGCCAGCGCCCAGCGGACCATGCTGGGGCCGCTGGCGATCGTCTCCAGGCAGCCGGTCGCCCCGCATGGGCAGAGCTCACCGCCCCGGTCCACGGAGATGTGCCCGATGTGCCCGGCGTTTCCTGTCGGTCCCAGGTACGGCACCCCGCCCAGAACCAGCCCGCCGCCAACACCGGTGGAGACCACGATGCCCAGCAGTGCCCGGGAGCGCGAGCCGTGCCCGCCCCGCCACCACTCCCCCAGCGCCATGCACTGCGCGTCTCCGGCGAGCGTGACGGGAAGGCCGGGAAGGAGCCCGCGCACCGTGCCGACCAGCGGGAAGTCACGCCAGGAGGGGATGTTCACCGGGCTGACCGTGCCGGCGACGGCGTCAAGGGGGCCCGCGGAGCCGATGCCGACCCCGCTCAGGCCACCTGTGCCGGTACCGCCGCCGACGCCCGCGCCGACGTCGCGGACCAGCGAGGCCAGCGTCGCGGCGGGGTCGCCGCCGACCGGCAGTTCCGCCCTGCGGACCATGGTGCCGTCCGGCCTGACCAGCGCGGCGGCGAACTTGGTGCCGCCGATGTCGATCGCGAGGGCGGTCACCGGCCGACCCCTCGGGCGCGCCGGCGCGCGGGGGGACGACCGGTGGCCACCGGGAGCGCCACGTGGCTGTGCAAGGGGATCCTCCGGTGATCAATAGAACAAAGAGTACGTTCCCCCAGCGACCGGGCAAACAGGCTGAAGGTACGACGCCACTGACAACGTTGTCAACGATGCGTGGGCAGCACCTGGCGCCGGTCCGGCACACCGGCCGGGCAGCTTGCGAAAACTGTCCGATTCGGGGGTAGATACGGTTAGCTCAGGAGTGACGTGAGGAGACTGTGTTGACGCACGAACGCGCGGGTCAGCCCGCCGAGCCGTCCGATCTGGTCGATGTGGCGCGCCTGGTGACGTCCTACTACGCGCTGCACCCCGACCCCGGCGAGGTCGGCCAGCGGGTGGCGTTCGGGACGTCGGGACACCGGGGCTCCTCGCTGAACGTCGCGTTCAACGAGGACCACATCCTCGCGACCAGCCAGGCCATCGTGGAGTACCGGGCCGCCCAGGGCGTCGACGGCCCGCTGTTCCTCGGTGCCGACAGCCACGCGCTGTCGGAACCGGCCCGGGTCTCCGCGTTGGAGGTCTTCGCGGCCAACGGGGTGACGGTCATGATCGACAGCCGGGACGGCTACACCCCGACACCGGCGGTCTCCCACGCGATCCTGACCCACAACCGGAAACGCGCCGCGGGCCGCGCCGACGGTGTGGTGGTGACCCCCTCGCACAACCCGCCCGGCGACGGCGGCTTCAAGTACAACCCGCCGCACGGCGGCCCGGCGGACACCGACGCCACCACGTGGATCCAGGACCGGGCCAACGCGTTGATCGCCGGAGGGATGAAAGAGGTCAGGCGGCTCCCGTACGTCAGGGCGCTGGCCGCCGGCACGACCGGCCGCTACGACTTCCTCGGTCACTACGTGGACGACCTGCCCTCGGTGCTCGACCTTGACGCCGTCCGGGAGGCGGGGGTGCGCATCGGCGCCGACCCGCTGGGCGGGGCGAGCGTCGCCTACTGGGGGGAGATCGCCGAACGGCACCGACTGGACCTGACGGTGATCAACCCGCAGACCGATCCGACGTGGCGGTTCATGACGCTGGACTGGGACGGCAAGATCCGGATGGACTGCTCGTCTCCGTACGCGATGGCCTCGCTCATCACCGGTCGCGACGCCTTCGACGTCTCCACCGGCAACGACGCCGACGCCGACCGGCACGGCATCGTCACCCCCGACGCCGGTCTGATGAACCCCAACCACTACCTCGCCGTGGCCATCTCCTATCTCTACTCCCACCGGCCCGGCTGGCCCGCGGACGCGGGAGTCGGCAAGACGCTGGTGAGCAGCCGGATGATCGACCTGGTGGCCGCCGCGGAGGGCAGGCGGCTGGTGGAGGTCCCCGTCGGGTTCAAGTGGTTCGTCCCGGGCCTGCTGGACGGCTCGCTGGGCTTCGGCGGCGAGGAGAGCGCCGGAGCCTCGTTCCTGCGGCGCGACGGCGAGGTGTGGACCACCGACAAGGACGGCCTGATCCTGGCGCTGCTCGCCTCGGAGATCATCGCGACCACCGGCCGTTCACCGAGCGAGCACTACACCGACCTGGTGGCCAGGTTCGGCGACCCCGCCTACGCCCGCGTCGACGCCCCCGCGACCCGGCAGGAGAAGGCGGTGCTCGCCAGACTCTCGGCCGAGCAGGTCACCGCCGACACCCTCGCCGGGGAGGCGATCACGCAGGTGCTCACCTCCGCCCCCGGCAACGGCGCCGCCATCGGCGGGCTCAAGGTCTCCACCGAGAGCGCCTGGTTCGCCGCCCGTCCCTCGGGCACCGAGGACGTGTACAAGATCTACGCCGAATCCTTCAGGGGAACCGAGCACCTGGCACAGGTCCAGCGGGAGGCACGCGACCTGGTCTCGGCGTCTCTGAGCAAATGAACCCGTCGCGGGCCGTCGGCCGCCCGGCCGTGTCGCTCCTTCGCCTGGTCCTCCTGGTGGTCCTTCCTAGGGTCTTCACCTGCGGGGACCTCGGTCGCGCGGCCCCGCCCCCAGCCGCCGGCAGCGCAGCACCACCCAGCACCCGGCCCCGACGCCGATCAGCGCGGCCAGCGCGTACACCACCTTGATGGCCGCGTCCGAGACGTAGCCGTTGCCGGCGACGAGGACGGCCATGAGCAGCGCCGCCAGCAACCCCACACCCGCGCCTCCCACGATGCCGAGCAGCCCCGCTCCCAGCGCGCGCGGCAGGCGGCCCCTGCGACGGGGCACCGGCACCATGACGGTCATGATCCGGCCCACGACGAGGGCGGGGTCGTCGTCGATCCCGCCGGCGACGAGTTGGACGGTCACCCCGCCCCGCTCGGGTTCGCTCAGGCAGATCCACTGGCGGTCGTCAAGGAAGACGGTGGCCCCGCCCGCGCCGGGAACGATCAGCCACAGGAACGGCGTGCCCTCGGGAAACGCCCTGACGCCGTGGCGGGCCGTCGGGGCGTGCAGGTCGAGCGCGGCGCCAAGGGCTCGCAGCGCCACCTCCTGACCGGATTTACCCACGGTGGCCTCCCTCCCCATCCCTTCGTAGCGCACGCCTGCCGCCTGCTCCAAGGGTCCCGGCGGGGAGCGTTCAGGTGGAGCTCACACGGGGGACCTGCCACGGGGACGGGCCCCGGAGGGGGAACCGTCCACGACGGAGAGACCGGCGAGGCCGCGCCCGCCACGAACCTCGGCGGCGCGGCACCGGCGAATCTCATGCTCCATCACATTCGGGGCCTGCCCGCAGGCAGGGGCAACGAACGCGATGAGGTATGTCGTTCACGAAAGAACAGGCTATTTCTCCACAAAGGGCGGCGAGGGCGCGGGAGGAAAGGCCCCCTCCCGCGCTAGGGGGCCTCCGGGAAGGTTCGGGGATCCGCCCGGTCCGTGACCCGTTTGAGCTCGAAGAACGCCTCCTCGGTGGCGAGCACCCTGAACGCGTCCCAGAGCCGCCCGGCCCGCTCACCGACCGGGATCTCACTGATGACGGGGCCGAACTGCCCGGCGTACCCGTTCACCGAGATGGTCGGGACGCCGATCAGCGACTGGTTCTGCTTCCCGGCCGGCACCAGGGCGTGCGAGGCGTGGATCGCGTCGTCCCAACCGGGGTCGGTTCTCGCGGCGAGAAGCCCGGCGGGCAACCCGGCGTCGGCCAGCGCGGCGGCGATCACCGGCGCCAGCCCTTCCATCGCGGCCCGCCAGTCGGTGAGGCCGCCGTCTGCGACGGCCTCGCGGGATCGCTGGAACAGGCCGCCCGCGCCGTGGTAGCGGGTGCCGAGCGCGGTGTAGAGGTCACCGACGGCGACGTTCCCCGCCGCCTCGCGCGCCGCGGCGAACACCCGGATGGTGCCCCGGCCGAGTTCGACGATCTCGCGGTACTCCTCCGACATCTCCTGTCCCTCGTTGAGCACCGCCAGGCTCATCTCCCGCCAGTTGACCGTGATGGGACGCACCTTGCCCACCTCCACGATCCAGCGGGAGGTGATCCACGCCCAGGGGCAGCCGGGATCGAACCAGAAGTCGACCAGATCCTCGCTCACGGCGATCCTCTTTCCTCGGAAGTCCTCACCTCAGGATGGGACCTCAACCGCGATGGAGGTCAAGAGCGAGCCGGAGATCACCGGAGCGCGTGGAGAACGTGGCCGCGTCAACGAACCCCGCCGTTCGAGCCCGCCCCGGTCGTGTGCCACCCTTCTCTCCCGGGACCTTCGAACGCGGCGGCGTCACGAACGGCTGATCGGATCCGGGGGTGCCGCACACCGGCGAGGCATGCCCGACGGCCGCGGCGCCGGCGGCGCGGGCCTCGATCGAGAGAATGACAAAAAGCTACTTTCAAAGCAGTCATTACGAAGAAAAGCGTCATCAATGGGTAACCTGCTCTGGGACGCCTCCCGCCGCCGACCTGTCCGAAGACGCCTCCCTCGACCGAGAAGGTGACCGCATGCCCCACCGCAGCCCCGACCTGGCCCGGCTGGCCATGACCGTCCTCCAGCCGGGCTTCGACGGCACCGAGCCTCCCGGCTGGCTGCGCCGCGCGCTCGGCGAGGAGGGCCTCGGCGGGACGGTGCTGTTCGCCAGGAACCTCACCGGCCCCGCCCACACGGCCGAACTCGTCGCCCGGCTGCGCGCTGAGAATCCCGCCGTGGTGGTCGCGGTGGACGAGGAGGGCGGGTCGGTCACCCGCCTGCAGGCCGCGAGGGGCAGTTCGTGGCCGGGTAACCGGGCACTGGGTGTGGGCGACGACGTCGAGCGGACCCGGCTGGTCGCCCGGGAGATCGGCCGTCTCCTCGCCGCGGCCGACATCACCCTCGACTACGCCCCGGTGGCCGACGTCAACGCCAACCCCGCCAACCCGGTGATCGGCGTCCGCTCCTTCGGCCCGGACCCGGAGCTGGTCTCCAGGCACACCGTGGCCTGGATCCTGGGACTTCAGGACGCCGGGGTCGCCGCCTGCGCCAAGCACTTCCCCGGTCACGGCGACACCCACACCGACTCCCACCATGCCCTGCCGACCGTGCACGCCTCCCTGGAGCTTCTGGCCGAGCGCGACCTGCCGCCCTTCCGCGCCGCGGTGGCGGCCGGAGTACGGGCCGTCATGTGCGGCCACCTGCTGGTCCCCGCCCTGGATCCGGACAACCCTGCGACGCTGAGCCGGCGGATCATGACCGGGCTGCTCCGCGAGGAGATGGGCTTCGACGGCATGATCGTCACCGACGCCATCGAGATGCGCGCCGTCGCAGCCCTCCACCCGCCGGGGGAGATCGCGGTCCGCGCCCTGCTGGCAGGGGCCGACGCGATCTGCGCGGGCATCTCCTCCCCCGGTGGCGAGAGCGTCCACGAGCTGCGCGACGCCATCGTGGACGCCGTGCGGGAGGGCAGGCTCCCCGAGGAACGACTGGCCGAAGCGGCCTCGCGTGTGCTGGCCCTGTCCCGCTGGTACGCCGCGAGCGGCGCCGCGGAGGCCCGCGCGGCCCAGGGCGTCGCGCGGGCACGGGACGGGGACGGCCCGGGAGACGAGGAACTCGGCCTGAGGACGGCCCTCGCCGCCATGCGCGTGGTCGGCACCCCACCGGCGCTCTCCGGACCACTGCTGGTCGTCGACATAGCGCCCCGGCTGAGCCGGGCGGTCGAGCCGGGGACGCCCACCGGCCTCATCGGCGCCTTCAGCGAGCTGATGCCGGACACCACCGGGTACGTCGTCACCGCGGACAGGCCCGAGCTGCCCGAACTGTCCGGCCCCGGCGGCGGGGGGCGCCCGCTGGTCCTGGTGGTACACGACGCCTGGCGTCACCCCTGGGTCAGGGACCTGCTGGCACGGGCCGTCACGCTGCGCCCCGACGCCATCGTGGTCGAGACCGGAGTACCCGGCGAGCCCACCGGAGCCGTGTACGTGACCACCAACGGCATCTCCCGAGCCTCGGCCCGCGCCGTCGCCCACTGGCTGACCACCGACCCGGAAGGCGCTCGTTGACCTCCTCCCCGCGACCGAGTCCAGGAGATCCCACCCCTCGCCGGCGGCCGTCCGCCCTGCCCGAGCCGGCCGGTTCCCACCTCTCCCCCACCGGCGTCCCGCCTCTCCACCGGCCCGACGGCGAGAGCACCACGCGGCGTGCTTCGGTAGCTTGGTTATCGCCGGCGCCGAACACCCCACAGGACCATGCGGCGCCGCGCCACCTTCTTTCCCCAGAACCAGAGCTCGGGGTCTCCAGGCCCAAGGAGATTTGATGAACGTCCTCGACGGCCCCACCCCCGTGAACCTGGTGGCCACGGTGAGGGCCGTCCTGCCCTCGCTCACCCCCGCGGCCCAGGCCATCGCCCGCCTCATACTCGACGATCCCGGCATGGTGGCCCGCAGCACCATCACCGAGTTCAGCGCGGTCTCCGGGACGAGCGAGGCCACGATCGTGCGCACCGCCAGGGCCCTGGGCTTCGCCGGATACTCCCAGCTGCGCTTCGCGCTGGCCGCCGCGGTGGCCAGGGACCAGCCAGAACGGCTGGTCCCCGGCGACCTCGGCCCCGACGACCCGCTGACCGACGTGATCGCGAAGGTGGCCAGGGCCGAGGCGGAGGCGCTGGCCGACACCGCGGCACAGCTCAACCCCGACCGGCTGGGCGCGGTGGTGGAGGCACTGATCGCAGCACGCAAGATCGACGTCTACGGAGTGGGCGCCTCCGGGCTCGTGGCGGCCGACATGGCGCAGAAACTGATGCGGATCGGCCTGCCCGCCCACGCCTTCACCGACGCGCACCTGGCGCTGACCAGCGCGGCACTGGTACGGGCGGACGACGTGGCGGTGGTGGTGAGCTGCACCGGCGAGACCCCCGACGTGCTCGCGCCGCTGCGCGTCGCGCAGCGGGCGGGTGCGACCACGGTGGCCATCACCAACAACCCGCGTTCCTCCCTGGCCGAGCTCACCGACCACGTCCTGGTCTCGGCCGGCCGGGAGACGGTCTTCCGTCCGGGGGCGCTGGCCAGCCGGATCAGCCAGCTCCTGATCGTCGACTGCATCTTCGTCGGCATCGCGCAGCGCACCTTCGAGACCTCGGACGCCGCGCTGCGGGCCACCAGGGACGCCATCGACGGGTTCAGAGCCGACCACCGCCGCCGGAGCAGGTAGCGCGCCGGGCCGGAGAGCCCGGACACGGTCGTGCCGGCCGCCGTCGTCTTCGCCGCGATCGCGGACGCTGCGCGGGTTCAGGACAGGCGCAGGGCCTCGGCGGCGAGGGCGTGGCGCAGGTCGCGGATGCCCGCGCGGCCGCGCGACGGATGGACGTTGTTGGTCAGCAGGACGACGGCGAGGGCACGCCCGGGGTCGACGACGAGCGAGGTTCCGGTGAAGCCGGAGTGGCCATAGGCGTCGGTGAGCGGGCCGACGATCGCGGGGTCGCCGATGCGCACGCCCAGGCCGTGACGGAAGTCCGCGCCCTGGACGCCGTGGTCGCGGGTGATCTCGGCGACCGTGGCGGGGCGCAGGACCGGCGCGCCTCCGGTGCGCAGCGTCTCGGCGAAACGCAGGAGATCACCGGCGGTGGAGAAGATCCCGGCGTGTCCGGCGACTCCGCCCAGGCCGTGCGCGGTCTCGTCGTGGACCTCGCCGCGCACGCATCCCGGCCCCGGGCGTTCCGGCTTGTGCTCGGTGGCGACGGCCCTGGGCAGCAGGGCCGCGGCCGGACGGTAGCCGGTGTCGGACAGGCCCAGCGGACCGGTGACCCGGGCGCGGGTGAGCTCGTCCAGGGGCGCCCGCCCGGCGATCTCCGCCACCCGGCCCGCCGTGATCAGCCCGACGTCGGAGTAGAGGTAGCGCCCGCCCGCGGGCCCGATCGGCGGTGTCGAGAGGATCCGCTCCATACGCCTGGCGTGGACCTCGGGGCCGTCGCCGGGAATCTCCTCGTGGGCCCTGCGGCTCGGCGGCAGACCCGCCGTGTGGGTGAGCAGATGCCGCAGGGTGGCCTCGGGGGCGCCGCCGTAACAGGCGGGCAGCCAGGCGGCGACGGGCTCGTCCAGGCCGAGGCGGCCCTCCTCGACCAGCGACAGGATGACGGCGGTCGTGAAGAGCTTGGTGACCGAGGCGAGATCGAAGATCGAGTCATGCCGGGCGGGCGGCCGGTCGGCGGCGAGATCCTCAGAGGCCGACGAGTAGCGTACGGTCTCCCCCACGGCCGCGGCGGCCACTGTGACGCCGCCGACGGCGATCGCGGCCACCGCCGCCGAGCAGACGCGCGGCACCGCCGCCTCCAGAATCCCGGCCAGCCCGCCCCTTTCGTCGGGAGGGTCCGCCGGGGTCTCAGGCACCCCGGATCCGCCCCGCCGCCTCCAGCGCCGCCTCCAACTGGTCGCCGTGCCGCTCCAGCAGGACCCGCGCGCCGCCGGCGTCAAGGCCGTGCTCGATCATCAGCACCGCGACCTTCACGTGCCACTCGGCCGCCTCCAGCGCGGAGCGGGAGGCCGACAGGGCGGCCCCGGTGATGTCGCTGACCATCCGGGCCGCGCGGTCGGCCAGTTTGGAGTTCATCGCCGACACTTCGATCATGGTGTTGCCGTAGGTACGGCCCAGCCTGACCATCGCGATCGTGGAGATCATGTTGAGGACCAGCTTCTGCGCGGTCCCCGCCTTGAGCCTGGTGGAGCCGGTCACCACCTCCGGGCCGACGACCACCTCGATGGGGTGCAGCGCGGCCGCCGACAGCGGGGTCGCCACGTTGCACGACAGCCCCACGGTCAGCGCGCCGCGGCGGCTCGCCTCGGCGAGCGCGCCGAGCACGTAGGGCGCGCGACCGCTGGCGGAGATGCCCACCACCGAGTCGAGCGCGCCCACCCCCCTCTCGGCGATGGCGGCCGCTCCCCCCTGCCGGTCGTCCTCGGCGCCCTCGACGGAACGGGTCAGCGCGGGGGGACCGCCCGCGATGACCCCCTGCACGAGTTCGGGATCGGTGCCGAAGGTCGGCGGGCACTCGGAGGCGTCCAGCACGGCCAGCCGGCCCGACGTCCCCGCGCCCACGTAGAACAGGCGCCCGCCGGCCTTCATCCGGGCGACGAGCGCGTCGATCGCGGCCGTGATCTCCGGGATCGACGCGGCCACCGCCGCGGGCACCGTGCTGTCCGCGGCGTTCATCAACCGGGCCACCTGCTCGGTCGAGAGCAGGTCGATCCGGTTGTAGCGGGGATCGCTCTGTTCGGTGGAAAGCGTGGAAAGCGGATCACTCATGGCGTCCAATGTCATTGGAGTTCCTGTCTCGCTGCCGTCAAATAAATGATCTTCTGACAATGAAGGCGTTGTAGGCGTACGCCGGGCCGGGGCCGTCACCGCAGACCACGGCGGTAAAGCCAGAAGACCCGCTCGGCGTGCGCGCCGACCGCCCGGGCGTAGAAGTGCAGTGGCCCCACCCAGCCGATCTGGGCACTCGACATGCCCGCGGCCCGCTGTTCGGCCAGGCAGCGGCGCAGGAGCACCCGGCCGACGCCCAGGCCCCGCGCGGCCGGCGTGGTGCCCATCGGACCGAACCAGGCGGGCCTGGCCCCCCACGCCGCGAAGCCGAGGAGCTTCCCCTCCCTGACGGCGTAGTGGCAGCCGACGGCCTGCTCCGCCTCCCACGCCCAGTTGCCGTTCCACTGCTCCCCGACGAAGGCCGACACCGCGGCGCGGTCCCCGGGAGCGGCGGCGTGCACGGTGACCCCCAGGTCCGCCAGCCGCGCGAGGTCGGCGTCGACGGACAGGTCGCGGGCGAGGTCGACGGTCATGTTCCAGGCGACGTCGTAGCGCTCGTAGCCGAGGCTCTCGGCCAGGCAGGCCGCCTCGGTGTAGCGCACGTCGATTCCGGGCCAGGCGTAGGCGGGCGGGTTGCCCGCGAGGCGGACCTCGGTCGCCCCCTGGCCGCGCAGCCAGTCCTCGGCCGCGGCGACCAGCGCCCGGCCGAGCCCCGCCCCCCGGACCTCGGGACGCACGGCGAGCAGGTCGACGTGGCCCGCGTACGGGTCGCGCGCCGACATGGAGACGAACGCCACACCGTCGAGGCCGCGCGTCACCAGCGCCGTCCAGCGCCGGCGCCCGGGCGGCTCGGCGAGCCGGGCGACCAGGCTCGCCGCCTCCCCGGCGTCCAGGGTGAGCGCGGACTCGGCGATCCCGGCGAGCGCCGCCGCGTCGGCCGCGGCGGCCTCGCGGATCCCGGACGCCCCGTGCGTCTCGTGCGTCCCGTGACCGTTCCCCAGCGGGTTCACGACCGGCCGATCGGCATGGCGACGACGTCGCGGGCGGTGGGGTGGAAGCAGGCGTGCTCCTGGGGCGTGCCCCCGCCGTGACCTAGCACCGGCTGTTCGGACTCGCAACGACCGGTGCTGAACGGGCAGCGCCGGGCGAACAGGCAGCCCGCGTCCTGGCGGCTCTCGTCGAGCGCCCCTGCCGGCGTCACCCGCTGCTCACCCGGCCGTTCCAGGCCGTGCAGCACCGGGATGGCCGACAGCAGCGACTGGGTGTACGGGTGCACGGGGTCGGAGATGATCGTCTCGACATGGCCGCGCTCGACGACCTGCCCCCGGTAGATGACGTACAGCTCGCCGTCGTCGCCGATGTAGCGGGCGGTCGCCACGTCGTGGGTGATGAAGAGCACGCTCACCCCGAGGTTCTCGCGCAGGTCCTTGAGCAGGGCGAGGATGCCGAGCCGCAACGACACGTCGATCATGGAGACGGCCTCGTCGGCGACGAGCATCTCGGGGTCGACGGTGAGTGCCCGGGCGATGACGACCCGCTGGCGCATGCCGCCGGACAGCTGGTGGGGATAGCGGGGAAGCACGTAGCCCGGGTCGAGACCGACCAGCTCCAGCAGTTCCCCGGCACGCCCGTCCGCCCATGACCGAGAACGGCCGGTCTGCCCCGCCCGCAGCGACAGCGGCGCGTCCAGCGTCTGGTGCACGGTACGGGTCGGGTTGAGCGCCGAGTACGGGTCCTGGTGGATGAGCTGGATGCGGCGGAAGTACGGCTCACGCTGCCGCGGGCGCAGCGACGACATGGGCGTGCCGTCGATGATGATCTCTCCGGAGTCGTGACTCTCCAGCCCGGCGATGATCCGTCCGAGCGTCGTCTTGCCGCAGCCGGACTCTCCGATGAACGACGCCGCCCCGCCCTTCGGGATGGCGAAGTCGACGCCGCGCAGCGCCTTCACCTCCCGTCCGGCGAGCACGCTTCCTCGTTGCTTGAAGGTCTTCGTGATGTGCTGCCCCGTGATCACGCCTTCTCCTCCCTGGTCTCCGCGTCGCGGGCGGCGACGGCGTGGCAGGCCACGATCCACTCGCCGTACGGGACGGTGGGCGGCTCCTCGGTCTCACAGACGTCCATGCGCAGGTCGCAGCGTTCCCTGAAGACGCATCCCCGTGAGGGAACGGTCCCAAGCGTCGGCGGGCGGCCGGGCAGCGCCCGGGCCTCCCCGAGGTCGCCGACCAGGCGGGGGATGGCCCGGATCAGACCCTGGGTGTAGGGGTGGCGAGGCGCGCCGAGCACCTCGGTGGTCGGCCCCTGCTCCACCACCCGCCCGCCGTACATGATGGCCAGCCGGTCCGCGACCTCGGCCACCACGCCGAGGTCGTGGGTGATGATGAACGTGGTGAGCCCGCGTTCCTCGTGGACCTCCCTGACGATCCGCAGGATGGTGGCCTGAGTGATCATGTCGAGTGCGGTGGTGGGCTCGTCCAGCACGACGAGGTGGGCGTTGAGGACCAGCGCGAACATGATGCCGACTCGCTGGCGCATCCCTCCCGACAGCTCGTGCTGATGGGAGTCGAGCACGCGCGCGCCGTCCATGCCCATCCGGCCGAGCAGGTCCTTGGCGTCCCTGACCAGCCCGCGCAGGTCCCGGATCTCGTGCGAGCGCCCCAGGTCGAGCAGTTGCTTGCCGACGGTCTTGAGCGGGTTGAGGGAGTTCTGGGCGGCCTGGAAGACGTATCCGATGTGCCGGCCTCTCGCCCTGCGCAGGTCCTCGCCCCGCAACCGGGTGACGTCGCCGAGACCGTCGATCTCCACGCTGCCCGACCTGATCCTGCCGGGTGGCTGGACCGCGTTGAGCAGTGACAGCGCCAGGGTGGACTTGCCCGACCCGGACTCGCCGACCACCCCGGTGATCGTCCCGGGCGGTAGGTCCAGGTCGATTCCCGACACGGCGGGCAACTCTCCCGAGGCCGTCCGGTAGACGACGGACAGGTCCCTGACCCGCACTCCCGGCGGCCCGCTCCTCTCCGCGTCACGGGTGCCCTCGGCGGCGCCGCGGTTCCGGGCGACCTCGACGCTCCGGTCGCTCCGGACGCCCACGGCCGCGGACAGCCGCTCGCCCAGTGTCATGGACACCTTCTCAGCAGGTACGAACATCGGTCACTCCTCCCGCAGCCGGGGGTTGAAGATCTCGTCCATGGCGTCGACGACGAGGACGATGCCCAGGGTGAGCAGCAGGATCGCCAGCAGCGGCGCCAGCATGTACGGCAGCGCGGCGGTCGTCGTCAGCGCGCCGCCGCCGAACACCGCGAGGTTGAGCATGACCCCCCAGTTGTTGGCGTCGAACGGCAGGACTCCCAGGAAGAACAGGCCCACCTGCGCGTACACCGCGCCGGTCACCGCGATGAGTGTGTTCATCGCGATGAAGGGGGCCATGCTGGGCAGCAGTTCCCTGCCGATGATGTGCCTGGTGGACAGGCCGAGTCCCCTGGCCGCCTCGACGAAGCCGCGCTCGCGCAGCGAGAGGGTCTGCGCCCGTACGGCGCGCGCCACCCCTCCCCAGCCGAGGAGCCCGAGCACCAGGCCCATCTCGATCGCGCTGGTGAACTTCCAGACCGTCGACAGGACCAGCAGCAGCGGGAGCGCGGGGATGGTCAGCTTCATGTCGGTGATCCGCATGAGCACGGCGTCCCAGCGTCCGCGCCTGAACCCGGCGAACAGCCCGACGGCGGTGCCCAGGGCGACCGTGATGACCGCGGTGACCAGGGCGGTCAGCAGGACGTACCGGGCCCCGGTGATCACCAGGGCGAGCACGTCCGTACCCTCGAAGTCGGTGCCGAAGGGGTGCGCCCAGCTGGGCGCGGCGTAGAGCGCGTTGTCGTCGCGCGGCAGCCGCTCGGGGTAGAGCATCGGCCCGAAGACGCCCATGAAGGTGAACACGCCCAGGATGACCACACCCGCCATCCGGCTGGGCTTGCGCCGCAGGACCCGCCAGACGCCGCGCCGGAAGTTGCGTCGCAGCGTCGCGCGGGCGTCGCCCCCGGCGATGACCGGCGCGGTCATGCGATCTCCCCTACCGGCCGCCCGCCGTGGACGCGGCGCCTGTCGGCTGCTGTGATTCGCCCGTTCATGAAGCCTCCTGTCCGGAACGGACCCGTGGGTCGATCGCGGTGTAGAGCATGTCGGCCACGATGTTGGCGATGACGATCGCCACGGTGATCAGCAGGAAGGCCCCGCCCATCAACGTGTAGTCGCGGTCGGTGATGCTGTTGAGCAGCAGCAGACCCAGCCCGGGATAGGTGAAGATCCGCTCGATGAAGATCGCGCCACCGAACAGCAGGCCCAGCGAGAGGGCCAGGATGGTGAAGAGCGGCAGGATCGCGTTGCGCGCCACGTAGCGGAAGATGAGGCCGCGTTTCAAACCGCGCAGCTCCGCGGCCATGATGAAGTCGTCGCCCAGCACGGTGACCACGCTGGACTTCATCGCCAGGATCCAGCCTCCGTAGCCGGCCAGCGCGTAGGTCAGGATCGGCATCGTGGCGTACTGGATCAGTGAGCCGATGTAGGCGGCGTTGAGACCCGGCTCCAGCGTGACGTCGGCCGTGCCTCCGGTGGGGAAGATCGGCAGCAGGGTCGTGAAGACCGCGCTCAGCAGCAGCGCGAGAACGTACTGCGGCAGGCCGTGCAGGAGCGAACCGGAGACCGCCAGGACGTCCCCCAGCCTGCTGGAACGTTTGATCGCCGCGTAGACGCCCATGATGATGCCGACCGCGAAGCTGAGCAGGGTGCCGACGAGGACCGGCAGGATCGTCCAGGTGGCCGCGGAGGCGAGCAGCGTGGTGACCTCCGCGCCGGGGACGCTCAGCGACTGGCCGAGGTCGAGGTGGAGCAGTCCCCTCATGTAGTCGGCGTACTGCTCCCACAGGCTGCCCTTCGGCATGAAGCCGTACAGCGCGGCGGTGGCGCGCTCGGCCTGGTCGGGCGACATGCCCTGCTCGACCAGCTTCTCGTAGCGGGCCCGCATGGGGTCGCCGGGGATACTTCTGATGATCACGAAGCTGATCGTGGTGACCACCAGGATCATGGCGAACCCCCGGGCGAGATGGCCCGCGAGGCGGCGTGCGATGACCGTCATATGTCGCTACTTCCTCTTGACCATGCCGAGTTGGAGCCAGACGCCCGAGGTGAGGCGCAGCGCGTCGCTGTCGTCACCGGGGAATCCGCTGAAGCGCGTGGTGTTCACCACCTGCGTGTTGACGTAGTCCCACAGCTGGATCACCGGAAGATCCTGGTTGGCGGCCCTGGCGAGAGTTGAGACGATCTTCTTCTGCTCCGCCTCGGGTGCGGAGTTCAGCTTGACCGTCAGCTCTCCGGGGTTGATCCTGCCCTCGCCCGCGAGCTCGACGGTCTCGGCACCGCCCATCCAGTTGCCCTTGGTGCCGGGGGCGACGTGCGTGAGTTTGCCGCCGAAGAGCTGCCAGCCGTTCTGGGCTCCGTACAGGCGCTGGTAGATGTTGTACGGGGCGGGTCCGAGCGCCACCAGCCAGAACCCGAGGTCGTACTTGCCCGCCGCCATCTCCTCCAGGTAGAGCGGGTAGTCGGCGGTGGTGACGACCTCGGCGTCGATGCCGGCGTCGTTGAGCTGGCTGGTGACGGCCTTCGCACCGGCCAGCCAGTCGGAGAAGGACGCGGGCACGTTGATGGTCATCTTCCACGGGCTGCCGTCCGGCATCGTCCACCTGCCGTCCTTCTTCTTCATGCCCGCGGCCCGCAGCTCCCGCTCGGCCCTGGCGGGGTCGGTCCGGTACGGCTCCAGTGCGGCGAGGCCGTCACCCAGCCACGCCTTCGCGGCCTCCTGGTGCAGGCCCGAGGTGGTGACCGAGGCGGTGCCGCCCTCGGGGGAGGCGACCTTGGTGACCTGCTCGCGGTCGATCAGGTAGGCCAGCGCCCGGCGGACGTGCACGTTGTCGTAGGGCTTCCTGGACTGGTTGAACGCCAGTGCCTCGCTGACCGGCGAGTAACCCCTGACCACGGCGTTGCCCGGGGTCTGGGTGATGCGCCTCATCACCCCGGCCGGGACCGCGGTGAACGGCGCGCTGTCCAGCCTGCCGGCGACCAGGTAGTTCCAGACCTGCTCGTTGCCCGTGTAGTTGAGGATGCGCACCTGGTCGGCGGCGACGTTGGCCGCGTTGTGGAAGTACCTGTTCTTGACCAGCAACGCCTCACCCGGGTTGACGCGCTTCAGGACGAACGGTCCCGCGGAGACGTCCTGGGCCGGGGCGAAGGCGATGACCTTCTCCGCGAGGCTGGTGATCCCGGCCCGTGCCGCCTCGGCCCCGGGGGCGTCGCTCTGCGCGACCTTCAGCCTCTCCCAGAAGTCGGCGGGCAGCACGCCGCCCCAGATGTGCTTGGGGACGATGACGGTCTCCATGACGCCGCGGACGAAGGCGGAACTCGGGTTCTCCGCCGTCTGAGTGATCTTGATCGTCTTGTCGTCCACGATCTTGATGTCGGAGGCCGTGCCGGCCGCGGAGGGGTCGAGGGCGTATGCGGTGCCGCCCTGGGTGTAGGCCAGGCCGATGGAGAACTTCACGTCCTCCGCGGTGATCGGCCTGCCGTCGGACCACTTTCCGTCCGGGTGGAGCCTGATGGTGATCGAGGATCGGTCCGGGGCGATCTGCCAGCTCTTCGCGACCCCCGGGTAGAACCGGTCCGGGTCCGTCAGGTGGTTCTTGGTCCACCCGAGCCACTCGGCGTTGTAGCCGCGGAAGGTGTTGCCCTTGGGGTTGTACGGGTTGATCGGCGCGTTCGCGTCGATGCCCGGCTTGAGCGCGTCGATCGTGGTGAAGACGGCGCTCCCCACGGAGGCGGAGCTGTCGGCGCCGCCGCCGCAGGCCGCGGTGACGGCGGCGAGGCCGAGGGAGACCGCTGCCGCTACTAGTCGTTTCATGAACGCTCCGTGGGGTGTTCTCCGAGGTCAGGGCATCTGTGGGGAGGTATCAGGTGTTGTCCGGACCTTACGTTCACCTTGACGGTTGCGTCAATAAACTCCACTTCTGTGGAACATTTTGTAGCTTTCCTTCATTCCCCGTTTACCCTTCCGCGGCGCCGCCCTCGCGAGCCGGACGATCACTCCTCCGCCGGGAACGCCCGCTTCCCCGGCCGAGGAGCGGGAACGGCGCAGGCCCGGAAACGCCGGAGGGCCGGACGCCGGGGGGCAGGACACCCGTGGCGGGCGGCTGAAAGTTACACCCTTGCCGGGGATCCCGCCGCAGGTCAGGGCGCTACCGGCGGGCGGCCGGCTTCCCGCTCCCGCCCTGGGCCGCCTAGCATCGGGCCCCATCGAGGCGGGAGCGGAAAATGCGACGAAAGACGCGCGGAAGCGGCACGATCCTGGCGGTTCTGACGGCCGCGATGACCGCGGTCGCGGCCCTGGGACTCCTCCTGGCCGCCACGGCGATGCCCGCGCAGGCGGCGGCCACCAGGATCATGGCACTCGGAGACTCCATCACCGGTTCCCCCGGATGCTGGCGGGCCCTGCTGTGGAACCGGCTGGTGAACGCCGGTCACACCAACATCGACTTCGTCGGCACCCTGCCCCCGCAGGGCTGCGGCGTCGCACACGACGGGGACAACGAGGGGCACGGCGGGGCGCTGGTCACCAACGTCGCCGACCAGAACCAGCTCCCCGGCTGGCTCTCGGCGACCACGCCCGACATCGTGCTGATGCACTTCGGCACCAACGACGCCTGGAGCAACCGTGCGACCGCCACCATCCTGGCCGCGTACGGCAAGCTGGTGGACCAGATGCGGGCGAGCAATCCCAGCATGAAGATCCTCGTCGCCCAGATCATCCCGATGAACCCGGGCACGTGCGGTGAGTGCGCGCAGCGGGTCTCCGCGCTCAACGCGGCGATTCCCGGCTGGGCGGCGGGCAAGACCACCGCTCAGTCACCGATCGTCGTGGTCGACCAGTGGACGGGCTTCAGCACCGCGGCCGACACCTACGACGGCGTGCACCCCAACGCCTCGGGCGACCAGAAGATGTCCGACCGGTGGTTCCCCGCTCTGGCCGCCCTGCTCGGCTCGGGACCGTCCCCGACGATCACCCCCACCCCGACGCCGACCGTCACGCCCCCGCCGGGCGGCTGCGCCGCCACCTACCAGACCACCAACCAGTGGCCGGGCGGCTTCCAGGGCGAGGTGACCGTCAAGAACACCGGCGCGACGGCCGTCACCGGCTGGAGCGCGCAATGGACGTTCGGCGGACAGCAGATCAGCCAGTCATGGAACGCGACGGTGACCCAGTCCGGCACCACGGTCTCAGCGCGGAACGCCGCCTGGAACGGCTCCCTGAACCCCGGCGCGACGGCGACCTTCGGCTTCATCGCCTCGGGGACGGGCTCCCCGGCCCCCTCGGTGTCCTGCACGACCGGCTGACCGGTCCGATCGCCGTACGGCCGGGTTCCGACGCGCACACCCGGCCGTACGGCTTCCCGCGCACCCGGGACCGGCTCCGCGGGGGCGCCCCGGCGGGGGGGGCCCCCACCACGACAGCGTCAGGCG
>NZ_JBFAOJ010000034.1:0-81355 GCF_040675205.1 Streptosporangium sp. NPDC049644
GTTGTGCCCGCTCAGGTGTATCGGCCCGGGCGGTTTTTAGGCCGCATTACGGGGGGGGCAGCCGTACGGCTGCCCCGCGTCGCAGTAGTGCGGGTAGTTCGCGGTGTTCTGCTCAACGATGTGGACCAGCCCGCCGGTCTCGTGGTTGACGTTGGCGAGGAAGGCGGCCGCCTCCTGCTTCCTGACGGTGTCACTGCCGGTCTTCGCGAAGCCTGGGTAGGCGCTCAGCGCGGCGGTCAGCCCGCTGTAGGTGTAGAAGGGGTTCCGGTTCGGGAACATCTGGTTGAACTGTGCCTGGCTCACCACGAAGCCCGAGGTGGGCGGGTCGGTGGGCGTCGTGCCGCCGCAGGTGTACGGGTCCCAGTACCAGTGGCTGATCACCGGGTCGTAACCCGGGTTCTCGTGCACGGCGATGTAGTACCCGCCGTCGGTGAACCTGACGATGCTGCCGACGGGGTACCAGGTGCCCGCCGCCCAGTTCGGGTGGTCGCAGTTGCCCGTGGGCGGTGTCGTGCCGCCGCCGCAGGTGCCCTTGTCGGTCCAGACGGCGGCGGTACCCGGCCTCTCGTTCTGGGTCCACCACTGCGCGTACCAGTTGTGGCCGTTGTAGGAGGCGGTCGTGCCGCCGGTGTAGACGGCCGAGGAACTCCACGCGGCCGCGCAGCTCTCGGCGGAGGCGGAGGACGTCGGCAGGACGACCGCGAGCACGCCGGTGACCGCCAGGGCGGCGAGGGCGGCCATGATGCGCTGTCTCAACACTTGATCACTCCCATGGGGGGAAACCGGATGGTGTGGGGTGTCCGGACGGTCGGACTTTCGCGCGGTGACGACCCGCGTCATCGCGTTCGCGCAGCTCATGCCTGGATCGGGCGGCTCTGCCGCGAGGCGCGGGATCGCTGACTCGATGTTTCTCTTAAGAAAGTTTCCTAAGAGTTGTCGTGATACTAGCCTTGACAGATCGCTGTCACAACCCGTTCGGACGGTGAGTCCCGCCATCGCGGGCCGGGCGCGTGCCAAACGCGGGAATCTCGCGCGCCGCCGGTTCCCCGGGGCGCGATCCGCCCGGTCGGTCACCGCTCGCGGCTCCTTTGCCGCCGGCAGGCGCGCGACCGGGCGCGGCGCGGGGCGGGGCGGGGCGGCCGTCCGAGAAGTAGGGCGTCGGGGCGGCGCTGACCCGCCCCGACGTGAGGTGCTCGAAGGTTCGGGGCTACGGGGTTGTGATCATCGGCACCGCGAAGAAGACGACCATGGCGATCGCCACCGCGATGATGAAGCCGACCACTTCCCAGGCCCAGTCGTGGTGGGAGACCTTCGCCTGCGCCTTGTGCCTGCGTGCCGCCCGGCGGCCCGCGCGCCTGCGGGATCCGGCCCGTCCGGAAAGACGGACTCCGCTCTCCGCAAGACGGATTCCGCTCTCCGCCGTCCCGGCCTCGCCGGTCTCCGCCTCCGAATCGCCTCCCCGCGCGATCGTCGACTCGCTCCACTGCGCGTCGTACGACATCGAGGTGTGGTCCTGGGGCGCGGTGTAGTTCGGCGGCACGGTGTGGTGCGGGGCGTCTTCCGGCTGGTCGACCCGCATGATCCAGCTGGGCAGGCGCAGCTGGGCACGGCCCGTCGGAGTGCTGAGATGGTCAGGCCGGGGAGACCAGGTGGGGAGGGCCGCCGGGTCCTCGCCCGAGGTCTCGTGCCGGGTCTCGTCGGCCTGGGCGTCTGTCGCGGTGCCGGTCTCGGTGCCGGTCTCGGTGCCGGTCTCGATGCCGGTCGCGGGGCCGGAGGGGGCGGCGTCCGCGAACCAGTCGACCTCGGCGGGCCGAACGGGGTCGGTGGCCCAGCTGGGCATCGGCGGTTGTACCCGACCGGTTTCCGGGTCGGGGACCGGTGCCGGGGTGGCCCAGGTGGGCATCGGCGGTTGTGCCCGACCGATGTCAGGGGTCTCCGCCTGCGCGGCCCTGACGGGGAAGAGAGGCCGGTGACGCTCGGCGTCGGAGAGCGCGTCGAGCTGGTCGGTCTGCAGGGGCCAGCCGGGGAGCGGGTGCGCGGTGGGGTGCGCGGTGGGCATGTCGTCCAGCACGTCCCCCGGCACGGGCCCGGGAGCCGGGACGCTCGCGAGGGGCGTGCGAGGGGCCTCGACGGGTGCGGGGTCGGCGAGTGGATCAGTGGGCGGGTCGGCGGGCGCGGCCTCGGGGCGGGGCGCGGCGGCGACGAGCCTGTCGGTGTAGACGCGGGCCGCCCGCGCCTCGGGGCTGAGCGGGCGGAACAGGTTCTCCCGTACGGGGGGACCGTCGAGCACGTCTCCGGGGATGGGCGCCGACAGCGGCGCCGCCCGGCGCGGTCTGGGACGCTGGAGCCGGCGGCGAGGCCGCAGGCCCGCGGTGTCCAGGGCGGTGAGCACCGAGCCGCCGAGCTTGGGCAGCGGTTCGGTGCTGGCCTCGTGGGTGGAGACCACCTCGGGGTCCCTCGGCGCGAAGGGGTCGGGGAAGCGGTCGCCCGCCGTGTGGTCGTCTGGCACCGGGAAGGCAGGGGCGCCGTTCTCCGGAGACGGTGGCGGCCAGCCGGGTGACGTCGGCCACAGTTGCCTGACCAACGGGGGCGCCGACCGCTTGCCTGCGGGGGCGAGCGGTGCCCGTGGCCCGAGCACGGCGGCGCGCAGCCCGGAGGGAGGAGTGGCCCAGGGGGCGAGGACGAGCACGTCGCGGACCGGGGCGACGGCGAGGGCGCCGAACACCTCGGTCAGGTGCGCGGGGATCCGGGCCGAGGCCAGGGCGGCGCCCAGCGACTGGGCGAACCTGCGGCAGGCGCTCACCGTCAGCTCGTCGGCGGTGTCGACGGCCACGTCGAGCACCCAGGACAGCTCGGCGGCGTTCATCTCGCAGACGCCCGACAGGTACAGCACCTCGCGCTGGTGGGTGCGCAGCTCGCTCAGCACCCGCTCGACGAGGGCGGGGACCGGGTCCAGGCCGGTGACCGGGGGCGAGTAGACGATGTCGCGCAGGAAGATCTCGCGGCGGGCGAGCGCGTACAGCGCGGCGCGCGGAGGGTGGGTGTCCGTGACACTGGACAGAACGGTCACCAGGACGTCGAAGGCCGAGTCCGCGCTGCCCAACTGGTCGTGGGAGTAGGCGTACAGCCCTGCTGCGTGGCGGTCGTAGAGCTCGGCGATCAGTTCGCCGCGCGAGCGTTGACCGAGGAGCGGTTGGGTCACGGGACCGGTTCCTCTGGTGGTTCGTCGAGCGTGGTGAAGAGCGGGGGCGGCTGTGAGGCCTGTGACGTACGGTGCCAGAGGGATCAACTCCAGCAATGTGGGTAATCATGTCAAGTCATGGGCACCTCCCGCACTACTGAATGCCCTTTTGGTGAGAAATACACATGTCGATCTACCTGGCAAAGCCGGGAAGACAGATCGGAGAAGTGGGGCATAGGCTGACCTGAGCCAGATTTTGGGGGCGGTTGGGGCTAGGGGGCCGTAACCCGGCGACAACAAGAGGTTGTGCATGATCACATTCAACGGTGTCACCAAGCGCTACGCCGACGGCACCGTAGCGGTGGACGACCTCAGCCTCGAGGTGCCCACCGGGGAGATCACCGTCTTCGTCGGCCCCTCGGGGTGCGGCAAGACGACCTCCCTGCGCATGATCAACAGAATGATCGATGCCACCGAGGGCCAGATCCTCCTGGACGGCGTCGACGTCAAGACCATAGACCCGCCGACCCTGCGCCGGGGCATCGGCTACGTCATCCAGCAGGCAGGGCTCTTTCCGCACAGAAAGATCGTCGACAATGTGGCGACGGTCCCCCTGCTGCTCGGCTGGGAGCGGAAGAAGGCCCGCGACCGGGCGATGGAACTGCTGGAGCGGGTCGGGCTCGACCTGAAGCTGGCCGACCGCTACCCCTTCCAGCTCTCCGGCGGCCAGCAGCAGCGCGTCGGCGTGGCCCGCGCGCTCGCCGCCGACCCGCCGGTGCT
Organism: Streptosporangium sp. NPDC049644; assembly: GCF_040675205.1. Lineage (NCBI taxonomy): Bacteria > Bacillati > Actinomycetota > Actinomycetes > Streptosporangiales > Streptosporangiaceae > Streptosporangium > Streptosporangium sp. NPDC049644. The sequence continues at coordinate 3,962 of NZ_JBFAOJ010000034.1, forward strand.
GCTGATGGACGAGCCGTTCAGCGCGGTCGACCCGATCGTCCGGACCAGCCTGCAGGAGGAACTGCTGCGGCTCCAGGCCGAGCTGAACAAGACCATCGTGTTCGTCACCCACGACATCGACGAGGCGGTCAAGCTCGGCGACCGGGTGGCCGTCTTCCGGGTCGGGGGCCACCTGGCCCAGCTCGACGACCCCGCCACGCTGCTGGCCAGGCCCGCCGACGACTTCGTCCGCGAGTTCCTCGGCCGCGACCGGGGCATCCGGCGGCTCTCGTTCGTCTCGGCCGAGGGGGTACGGCTCCGTGCCGACCTGCTCGTCCCGGTCTCCACCGACGCCGCGTCGGCCTCGGCGCGCGCCGCCGGCGAGCCGTGGCTGGCCGTGGTGGACGCGGGGAGCCGGCCGCTGGGCTGGGTCGCGGTCAAGGACCTGCCCGGGTCCGGCACGCTCGCCGAGCTGGAACTCGCGCCGTACGGGACGTTCGTCAGCGGGCGCGACTCGCTGCGCGGCGCGCTGGACGCGACGCTGCTCTCGCCCTCGGGCAACGCCGTCGCGGTGGACGGCGAGGGCCGGGCCGTGGGCGTCGCCACCCGCGAGGCACTGGACGAGGCGCTGGCCGAGGTGGCGGGAAGTGTCGGCGGGTCCGCAGGGGGCAAGGGAGGTGTCGGCGGGTCCGCCGGGAGTGTGGGAGGTTCCGGCGGGCCCGTGAGGGGCGCGGGGAGTGTCGCCGGATCCAGCGGGTCCGCGGGAGGCACGGGGGACGCGGGTGAGTGAGGAACCCCTGGTCCGCTGGGACTGGATCGGCCGCAACTGGCCCACGATCCAGGGCCTGCTGGAGGACCATATCGTGATGGCGCTGGTGCCGATCGTCGTCGGGCTGCTCATCGCGCTCCCGCTCGGGCTGGCCGGAGTCCGCTGGCGCTGGCTCTACCAGCCGACCGTCGGCGTGATGAACGTGATCTACTCGCTGCCCTCGCTGGCCGTCTTCATCGTGCTCATCCCGGTCACCGGCCTCGCGACGCGGCTGACCGTGATGGTCCCGCTCACCTTCTACGCCATGGCGGTGCTGATCCCGGCGGTCGTCGACGGGCTGGGCTCGGTGCCGGACCACGTACGCCAGTCCGCGGTGGCCATGGGCTTCACCCCGCTGCGCAGGCTGCTCCAGGTCGAGCTGCCGATCGCGGTGCCGGTCGTGCTGGCCGGGCTCAGGGTGGCCACGGTCGCCAGCGTCAGCCTGGTCAGCGTCGGCGCGCTGGTCGGCAGGGGCGGGCTCGGCTACCTGTTCATCGACGGCTGGCAGCGGCAGTTCTACACCCCGATCGTGGTCGGCATCGTGCTGGTCGTGGTGCTCGCGGGCGTCGCCGACCTGCTGCTGATCCTGGCGCAGCGCCTGCTCACCCCCTGGTCGCGGGCGAGGGGGTCCGCGTGAACTGGCTGATCGACTTCTTCGGCGACCCGGTCAACTGGTCGGGTCCGGACGGGATTCCCGCCCGGCTGCTCGAACACCTGGAGTTCGCCGGGCTCTCGCTGCTGCTGGCCATGCTGATCGCGCTCCCGCTGGGGCTGCTGATCGGCCACACCGGCCGGGGCGCCCTGCTCGTGGTCTCCATCGCCAACGCGGCCCGCGCCCTGCCGACGCTCGGCCTGCTCGTCCTCATCGTGCTGCTGATGGGGGTCGGCACCATTCTGCCGGTGTTGATCCCGCTGGTGGCGCTGGCCGTGCCGCCCATCCTGGTCAACACCTACGAGGGCATCCGCGGGGTGGACCCGGACCTGCGCGACGCCGCGTACGGCATGGGACTGCGGGGCGGGCAGGTGCTCGGCCGGGTGCTGGTGCCGGTCGCGCTGCCGCTCATCCTGCTCGGCCTGAGGCTGGCCGCCATCCAGGTGGTGGCGACCGCGACGGTGGCCGCGTACGTGGGCCTGGGCGGCCTCGGCCGCTTCATCATCGACGGTCTCGCGACCAAGAACTTCCCGAGCACGATCGGCGGAGCGGTTCTCGTAGCACTGCTGGCGCTTCTCGTTCAGCTCGGGTTCACCCTGGTACAGCGCGCAACGGTCTCCCCGGGGGTGAGCGAGCGCCAGACCATCCGATAGTCTCCATTACCCCCCGTTTTGGAAGGGAATAGCACCATGAAGCGCCTGTTCAGCACCGCGGCGATCCTTCTGTCCGCGGCGCTCACACTTACCGCGTGCGGCGGTGGAGATCCCCTCACCAGCGCGTCCCCGGCTCCCGCCGAATCCGGGTCCGCCTCCGAGCCGGCGGCCGGGGGGAAGGTCGTCATCGGGTCGGCCAACTTCCCGGAGAACGTCCTGCTGGGCGAGATCTACTCGCAGGCCCTGGCCGCCAAGGGCGTCGAGGTCGAGGAGAAGTTCAACATCGGCAGCCGCGAGGTGCTGTACGACCAGGTCAAGAGCGGCGGCCTGACCATCCTGCCGGAGTACATCGGCTCGCTCCTCGGCTTCGTCGACAACACCGCCACGGCGAAGTCGAAGGACGATGTGGTCGCCGCGCTCAAGGAGAAGCTCCCGGCCGAGTTGGAGGTGCTGACGCCCGCCGCGGCCGAGGACAACAACTCGCTGACCGTCACCAAGGAGACCGCGACCAAGGAGGGCCTCACCACGATCGAGGACCTGGTCAAGGTCGCCAAGGGCTACGCGGTGGGCGGCCCGCCGGAGTTCAAGAGCCGCCAGGAGAAGAACTTCAAGGACACCTACGGCCTGGAGTTCAAGGAGTGGAAGAAGACCGGCGACGCCACCGCCGACGCCATCAAGGACGGCACCGTCCAGGTCGGCAACGTCTTCACCACCGACCCGAAGATCATCATCAATGACCTGGTCTCCCTACAGGACAACAAGAGCGCCTTCGCCGCGGAGAACATCGCCCCCCTGGTCAACAAGGCGGGCGTGAACGACACGGTGAAGACCACCCTCGACGCGGTCTCCGCCAAGCTGGACACCGCCGGCCTGGTCGCGCTGATGAAGCGCGTCGCGGTCGACAAGGACGACGCCGAAGCGGTCGCCAAGGACTGGCTCACCCAGAACGGCCTGCTGTAACGATTCCCCCGACCGGCCCCGGACGTCTCGTCCGGGGCCGGTTCGCGTTTCGGAGAACGACTCGGGTGCTGTGTTCGGTGGAAGGGGATTCGGGGCCGCTCATCGATACCGCACCGTACGGAGTGACGGGGTGGGAGAGGAGTGAAACGGGCATGCCGCACCGCGGTATCAGGATGACCTCTGAGAGGCCAAGGTCATCAGGCGTTGCGCGGCGGTTCGGGCGCCATCAGTGCGCACCCCGGCGGCAACGACCCGGGTACGGGCCGCCACGTTCGGTCGGAGAGCGTGCCTGAGGGCACTCGTCAGCGAGTCGGCGGTCGGCGCGCCGGGCGCGTGCGCGGCTCCGATCCCGAGATCGTGGATTCGCCGCGCCCAGTAGTGCTGGTCGTAGATCTGGGGGATGACGACCTGGGGCGCACCGGCTCGCGCGGCCGCGGTCGTGGTGCCCGCCCCGCCGTGGTGGACGACGGCGGCGACCCGCCTGAACAGCGCCTGCTGGTTGACCTCGCCGACGGACAGGCAGTCGGATTCGTCGTCCACCGGTGACAGGCCGGCCCACCCGCGGGAGACGATAGCCCGGTGCCCGAGCGCACGGGCCGATTCGACCATCACCCGGGCGAGGTCCTGCGGCGCGTGCATGCTGCCGAAGCCGAAGTAGACGGGTGGCTCGCCGGCGGTCAGGAACGCCTCCAGCTCAGGAGAGAGCGGCCGCTCATCGGGGAGGATCCAGGCACCGGTCTGGAGCACGGTCCGGTCGGCGGGTTCGGGCCACGGCCCCAACGCCGGGTCGGCGGCCAGCCAGGGCCGGTCGGTGAAGACGTGGCTTCGCACGTCGCCGACCGGGGCCAGACCGGCCGGTGCCCGATGGAGGTTGAGCGCGGCGCCGAACAGCTCGTTGAAGCGTTCGGCGTCCCGAGCCCACAACTCGCGGTTGTCGGCCGTCGCGGGCGGCGGCTGGCCCGGTGCGAGCAGCGGGGGGTGGTGGTGTGGCGACGGCAGAACCGTCGGGCAGTAGGCGGTGAAGACGTAGGGGATCCCCATCGTCTCCGCCACCGAGCGGGCGGCCAGCTGCAGGGCTGTGGCGGCCACGATGACGTCGCAGTCTTCAGCCGCCGACGTGACCGTGGCGAACTGGGCGGCGACCGTGGCCTCCGCCATCCGACGCCGCTGTTCGGGAGAGGGCGGGGCGGGCGGAACCGATGGGGCCGGTCGGCCGACGGCGGTGGCGCGCAACTCGGGACCGACGGGCACGACGGGGATGCCGAGGCCGTCGATCCATTCGCGGAAGTCGGGCGGCACGCACATGCGGACCTCTTGACCGAGATCCCGCAGCTCCAAGGCGAGTGCCACCAACGGCTGGACATCGCCACGCGACCCGATGGTGGACAGCAGTACACGCATGTTGAATTCCCCAGTGACGGCTTGGATCACGACCGACCGGCCGCATGGCGAATGTGAGCCCGAATAGGCGTCCGCCTTGGGCCGGGCCGGCGCACGGCTCCCGATTCTGAGGGACCACCGGGGCCTTGCCGCAAGCCCCCCATCCGGCTATACGTTGAAAGTGGCGACAAGGATGGAGTGCTGCTCCTAATTGGGGGAACCGCCTGCGATCACGCGCCGGGCACCGGCCACCGCCTCCTTCAGGACCTATCTCACCGATCAGCCGGACCCCGGATCGCTGTGTACTCATGGCGGCCCACCCCGTCGCGTTCACAGCTCACCGACGCCTTCAACGGCACGGCGTCCTTCGGGCGCACCGCGCTCGGTGCTCGGTTCCGCACATCGACCATCCGGCGCGCCGCAGAAGGTTCGCGATCAGGTCACGAAGGCGGCCAGGTGGCCTGGCGTTGGCTAGCCTCACCGGCATGCCTCTCGCCTCGATTCCCAGGACGAAGCGCGACATCGACACTCACACCGCGTAACCCGCTCCCCCTTGCCTGGAGTCCGGCCAGTAGTGCGCCGAGCGGCCGGAGGCGGAGACGATGGCAGCACCGTCGAGTTCGACGGTCGTCAGCTCGATGCCGCCCAGCGGCCACTCCACGGCGAACTCGAAGTCCTCGGCCGGAGGCAACGGCCAAAGCCACAGCCCGAAGCCGCTGAATCCGAACTCGCCGCCGCGCATGCCGCTGCCCATCGGAGACCAGGACAGCAGAGGCCCGACCGGCGGATCGCCGGAGGCGCTCTTTGGGGGCCGTGCCCATTCGAGGGCGGTGGCCTTCGTACCGTCGGCGAACCGCACGCCCAGCCGCAACAGCGAGTCCGGTCGCCTGCCGCGCCCGAACGCCTGGGCGATCGGGGCCCCGGCCAGCTGCACGTACCACCAGTCCTCACCGGACAGGTCACCCTGCCTGGACACCACCTCCACATTCAGCATGCAGCCGGTGCTGAAGACCCGGATGGTCGGCAGGAGCACCACGACGTTCGCACTCCGGGCCACCACCCGCTCGACCGCGAGCACCGCTCCGATCTCCAGGGAGGACGGCGCGGACCAGGGCGGGAGCTCGGGGCGGGCGACGGGTTCCTGTTCTGTCGGTACGGGATCGAAGAACATCACTTCACGCTACTTAAAAACCGCCGATGCTGACAGGCGCCTTGTCGGCCCGGTCTCTTGTCGCCGCTCATTCGGCCAGGTCGGGTGAGCCGAGTGCGGGCATCCCGTCCGCTCGCCTGGTGTCACGCTGTGCCGCGACTGTGCCCGCATGCCGGCCACGGCCTGTGCTCGGCCTGCTGGCGGCGCCGCCCCGAACGGCCCTTCTCTGACTCGGCGACCTCATCGGCCGGTCCCTCCCCTCGACCAGTAGCGGCGCCTCTTCCAGCGATGGACCACCGCCCCGGCCGCCTACCCGTACCAAGCTCGGCTGACCGGCCTGGGGGAGGCTTATGCTTGCTGCGGCGAGCCCGGATGATCACGATGTGATCTCCCCGGACGCGGTCCGGACACACAGTGCGGGGCGTCCCGCGGGATACCCCTCCTTCGAGAGGCGGCCATGCGGTCACCGACCTACCTGCACGACCTTCTGGTCTCGACCATCTTCACCGAGGGGCTCGATGCCGAGATGGACCTGTGGGCGCTGGGATTCAGCGCCATGTGGATCAAGGGCGCGGACCTCGACGCCCTCGCCCGAGCCTTTCACCTGGACCTCGCCACCCGGACCCCGTGCCACCTGAGCGAGATACTCGATCACAACATCGACGACGGATCCACCTGGGTGGCCGAGGTCGGAGGCTGGATCGGCATCGTGCCGGCGCATGCCGACAGCGAGCGTCTGCGCTCCATCACCGAAGGCGGCCGGGAGGCCCTCGGCCTCCTCATGGACATCAACGGCAACGCCTACTTCGACTACGCCCGCGACGGGCACATGGTCGTCTCCTTCGACCCGACCTGGCCGGAGAAGCGGTATGGCGACGACCCGCACGCACTCGATCACCTGATGGACGGACTGCGCTTCCAGATCAGCGATGACGACGTCTTCGACAATCTTGTGGAGGATCCGGAGAGCATCAGCTCGGCCCTGGCGCTGATCGGACGCATCACGGAAACCGACATCGCCGCCGACTGGTTCCTGGCGCAGCACTCATGCATCAGACCCACCTCCTGACGGCTCGCGCTCGGGGCAGGATGGCTGTCCTGGGAAACCCCCGTCGTGACCTGCTGGAGACGGGAGAACAGCCGACAGCCTTGGGTTCAGACACACGCGCTTTCCTCGCGTGACTGAACCCATGCAGTCTCGGCGTCACCTGACACACGTTCGCGCGAACATGTGTGCTTTCCTCCATGGGGACGCGTCTGAACCGTCATGTTTCCATCGACTCGCGCAGCCACAGGGGCGACGACACTGACGTCCTGACCCTCTCGCCGTCCGGCATCATCGGAGTCCTCGGCCTCGCCACCGTTGAGCAGCCGTCCGAGTGGCCGTCCCCGTAGTCATGGGAAGCCGGGGGTCATCGAAGTCGAAAGTATCGGCTGGTGCCCGTCCATCTCATCACGAACCACCATTTGACCCCCTGCAGCCGCTGCCGCCTGCTCAACCAATTCGGCAAGCGGGAATGTGGGACGAAGATCCAAATGTCGGAGACGACGGTGCCGGCGTGCTCGCGAACCTCTGGGACTGTGAAGGCCGCGAGTAAGGCTTCGCGGCTGCCCTGGACCGTGGACATCGCGGGCCGGTACATCCTGTTCGCACCCGGTGGGGAACATACGGACCGGCACCGAAGGTACGCCGGTGCCGCCTGTCAAAGTCGCACACGATTTCTGTCGGACCAGCGCGCCAGGATTCCTGCATTCCATCCCCAGAGAGACAGGACTCCGATGAGCGGCTACAACTGGCTCGATGACACCGCGTTCTGCGCGACGTTCGTCCGCGGCCTCACCCCGCACGAGGCGCTGGCGCGCCTCGGCATCGAGGTGTTCGACGGCGACGACGAGGAAGGCGAGATCGAAGAGGGCCTCATCTGTGCCCGCCCGGCCGAGGGCGGAACCATTCTGAGCGAGTCGAACGGCTTCGCCGGCACGCTGGAGGAGGTGCTGCGGCCCCTGTCGGCCGGGACGGTCACGGCGAGCGTCTTCGTCAACGTGAACCTGGTCGCGGACTTCGACCACTACGCCGACGGGCGCAGCATCCTGTCCTTCGACCCGCTGTACCCCGGCGACGAGGACGACAGCGCGAAAGACTACCTGGCCGACCGGATCGAGCTCGGTCTGGTCGGCGACAAGCCGGAGGGAGGGCTCGCCGCCGCGCTGCAACTGGCCGAACGCATCACCGGGGTGCGACCGAACGCCTCCAGCGACATCGTGGCAGCCCACGGTGTCCTCGACTACTGAAGCCTTCCTTAGCATCCCTTTCCACAGCTCGGCAGGCGGCCCCGAAGTCCGTTCCGGCCCGGAACCGCCTACTGATTTTGTTCGCGAGAACGGGAGCCGGATGTCGGTCACTTTCGGCGCCACTTCGCTGACCTACCGCGTGCGAGTGTTCGTGGGGGCGAGCGCCACTTTGTTGACCATGGCCGAGATCCCGGCGAGGCAAGCACACGTCGCCAGGTGACTCTCCGTAGAACTCGGCCGCCGTGATGAACGATGTGCGATGCGCACTTCTGCCGAGATGAGGGTGTACGGCGCTTGACTGCCTCGCAATGCTTAAAGTCCCTAACATGATCTGCTGAATAGATGTTGATCAGCGCCACGACGTGAAAATCAGCTTCGCTCGGTGGAGCACGAGTGAGGCGTGGGTCGTCGACGACCTATGGGATCTGATCGAACCGTTGCTGCCACCCTGGCCCGACAAAGCACCTGGGTCGCGGTCGGCCCCGGACGAGGTCTACGCGCCGACCGTGGGCGGGTTTCTCCCCGGGTTCGCCGCGCTCCCGCCGTCCGCATTCGGGGATTCGGCCGTCGGGGCCGATGCGATCGACGGCATCCGGGCCGTTGAGTCCCGGCTGGCCGAGCTGGAGAAGTCAGCTCAGCGTGGCCGCCTTGCGCAGCAGCACTGAGCGTTCGCGCTGGTTGGCGCACAGCCGGGCGGCCAGCTCCAGCTCGGCGCGCGCCTCCGGTCGCCGGCCGAGGCGGGCCAGCAGCTCCCCGCGTACGGTCGGAACCAGATGCGAACCGGGGAGCCGGTCCGAGGCGATCAGCTCGTCCACGATGGCCAGGGCCTGCGCCGGACCCGAGGCCATGGCCACGGCAACGGCCCGGTTGAGCTCGACCACCGGCGAGGGCGCGACCCGGCCGAGCGCCTCGTAGAGCACCACGATCAGGTCCCAGTCGGTCGCCTCGACCGAGGGCGCCGCCGCGTGGGCGGCGGCGATCGCGGCCTGCAGGCCGTAGGGGCCGAGGCCGCGAGTCGATGCCTTGGCCAGCGCGGCCAGCCCACGGCGGATCGCGGAGAAGTCCCACCGCCGACGGTCCTGGTCCTCGAGCAGGATCGGCGAACCGTCCGGGCCGGTCCGGGCCGGGAAACGCGCGGCCGTCAGCTCGCACAACGCCAGCAGGCCGTGCACCTCCGGCTCGTCCGGCTGCAGCGCGGCCAGCGTGCGGGCCAGCCGGATCGCCTCGTACGCGAGGTCGGGGCGCAGCAGCCGGTCGCCCGACGTGGCCGTCGACCCCTCGGTGAAGATCACGTAGAGGACGCTGAGCACGCCGCCCAGCCGCTCCCGGCGCTCGGCGGCCGGCGGCAGCTCGAACGGCACCCCGGCCGCCGCGATCGTCTTCTTGCCCCGGGTGATGCGGGCCTGCACGGTCGGCACGGGTACGAGGAACGCGCGGGCGATCTCCTCGCTGGACAGGCCGCCGACCACGCGCAGGGTCAGCGCCACCCGGGCCTCGGGGGAGAGCACCGGGTGGCAGCTGACGAACATCAGCGCCAGCACGTCGTCATCGATCTTGTCGGGATCGATTTCTTCGTCAACCGCCAAGTCGGCCGCCAGCAGGGCGTATCGGTCCTGGAGGGTGGTCCGGCGGCGGATCGCGTCGATCGCCCGCCGCCGGGCCGTGGTCATCAGCCAGCCGGCCGGATTCGCCGGAGAGGCGTGCGGCCACGACACCAGCGCCTCGGCCACCGCCTCCTGGGCCGCGTCCTCGGCCAGCCCGAAATCGCCGGTGAACCGGGTCAGCGCGGCGACGATCCGCGCCGACTCGATCCGCCAGACGGCCTCGACATCGGCCGTACCCATCAGATCCGGCCGTTGCTCTCGCGCCCGGCCCAGTCCTTGATGATCACTCGTCGACCTGCGGGACCTCGTCGCTCCCGGGCACCCGCCGGATCTCGATCTTGGACCCGGGGGCCGTCGGGACCCGCTTGGCCCACTCGACCGCCTCCTGTTTCGAGGCGACGTCGAGCAGGAAGAAGCCCCCGAACAGCTCCTTGGTCTCGCCGTACGGTCCGTCCGTGACCACCGGGGCCTCGCCGCTGAAGTCGACCACGACGCCCTGGCCCGGATCGTCCAGCCCTTCCGCCGCGAGGAGAACACCGGCCTTGACCATCTCCTCGATGAACTGGCGGGTGGTGGCCATAATCTCGTCGATGTTGGCCATCATGGCCGCGTTCGACTCGTCGGTGCTCCGCATGATCAGCAGGTACTTCGGCATCGCGTTCTCCTCGTCCGGCGGGGCCGCCTCTCGGCCCTCGCACCCACACGTCGAACGAGCGGCCCGCGGATCGACACGGCCCCGGAGAAATCTCTCGCCGCGACGCAGCCGATTCCTCCGAACAGTTCTGGTTGGGAACGCAGGGTTGCGATGTCGGCCAGGCGGCCGCCTCCCAGGGCGAGGCTGACGGCGAGATCAGCGATGATCTTGCCGGGGTCATGGATTGCGCGGGCTGGTTTCCATCGTTGCAGCTGCTTCGACAGAGCCTGGTCCAGGACGGTGACTCGCAGTGTTTCCAGCAACAGCAGTGCGCCTGAGTGGGAGATGAGCCCGGAGCCGTCGGAGGACATGACGATCTTGGGTCGCGAAGCGATAGTCTTCACGTGAAAAGTGCCTCTTGAGCCGGTGTGGGCGGGACCTTAGACAAGTCCGATCATCCCACTTCAAAGACACTTTTCTCATGTAAATGATCAGGGCTGGCGATATTCACCGTGAAAGCCCCCGGCCGGGCTTGAGACACAGCAGCCCGGCGGCCGATACCAGGCCCGAGCCCTTGGCCGACACCCGCACCACCGGTGTGTGCCCCCGCCGCGCCCAGGGGCGCGGCTCGGCGGCCGGGTCACGTGCCGAGCCGGCCGCGCACCCGGTCCGCGAACCAGCCGGGCCGTTGCAGCGGGATGCCGTGCCCGCAGTCCGCCACGATCTCCAGCTCGCTGCCCGGCAGGGCTTCGTGCAGCACGCGGGCCGACTCCCGCATCAGGCTCCGTTCACGCCCGCCGGCGAGGATCAGCGCCTCGCGGGGGAAACGCGACCACGCGGGCGGCGGCGTGAAGCGCAGGTTCTCGCCGACCGCGGCGAGCAGAGTCTGCTTCGAGACGCTCGCGGACGTGCGGACGTAGTCGTCGAGCAGCGGGCCGGGGACGAACAGCTGCTTGGCCTGCAACCTGGCGAACCACCGCTGCCGGGCGAGCCCGGCGGTGGCACCGAGCAGGCCGAGGGTGAACCCGGCGGCCGCGATGGGCTTGGCCTGCGCGCTGACCACGACCACGCGTTCCACGAGTTCGGGCCGGTGTGCGGCGAGCAGGACCGTCAGCTGCGCGCCCAGGGAGAACCCGGCGACGGAGACGCGACCGCCCACGTCGTGCAGGAGCTTCGTCAAGGCTTCGACGGTGCAGGCATGGGAGTGATACGTCTCGTCAGCGCTGCGGTCGTGGCCGGGCAGGTCCGGGACGATCACCCGGTGGTCGTGCGCGAGACGTTCCCGCACCGGCTCCCACATCCAACCGGCGACACCGCCACCGTGCAGCAGGAGCACGGGCGGCGCGTCGGCGGGACCATACGTCTCGACATGCATCTGGAACCGCTCCCGTCGCGTCGGCCGATGACCATGGTGGCAGAGGGGGGTCCGTCCGGCCGACGGCGCCCCAGATCAGGACGCCGACGGCGATCCCGATGGACAGCACATCCCTGACGCGTTTCCTGTCGATGTGGCAACAAAGGCTTGCCTGACCGATGGTGTCTTGGTGTCATCCAGCACATATGTGCTTTCCAGGGTTTTCGTGGAAATTCTTCTCCTGGTGCTCGCTCAGCAACCCGGCGCCGCCCCGGTTGAGCGGAGTTCGAACCAGATGACGGTTCCGGTGGAGTCGCGGTGAAAGCCCCAGCGGGTGGCGAGGTCGTTGACGAGCATGAGTCCTCGGCCGCCGGTGGCCTCTGGGCAGGGCTTCCTCGTACAGGGAATCTCTGAGGCGCCGGGGTCCTGGACGGTGATCAGTACGCCGTGGGAGATGAAGGACACCGTGACGACGAACTCTCGTGGCGGGTCGACCGGTCCGGTGTCGAGCGGTCGGGCATCGACTGGTCCGCTGGAGTGCTCGACGGCGTTGGTGGCGAGTTCGCTGGTCAGGAGTACGGCGTCGTCGCGGAGCGGGTGGTCGTCGCCGAGGAGTTCGGCGACGAAGACGCGCGCGGGCCTGACCTGCTCGGGAGTGGCCGCGAACCGCTGGGAGATGACGGGCGTGTGGCCCAGGGGTGCCGACCAGCCGGGGATCCGTCCCAGGTGCGGTGACCGTACGGCGCCGTCGGCCGTTGTGCGGAAGCGGTCAGCGAGCACGCCGACGAGTACGGCCAGGAGTCGTGCTGCCATCTCGGTCACCTCCCATGCTCTCGTCGCTCGGGACTGGGGCGTCTGTCCCGGGGCGGTAGTTCTCGATGTTCTGTATCTGTGCGGCGAGTTCGGCGGGGGTGTCGGCCTCGATCAGGCCGATGTGCTCTCGGCACCAGGCGGGGGAGAGTGCCCAGTAGCGGCCGGTGGCCTTGCCGTACCAGAGGTGCCACCCGGTGAACCGCAGCGCCGGCTTGTGCAGCGCTCCGGTCTCCTCGACGGGCTCGTGCCGAGAGGTGGTGTCGACGGAGATCATGCCGTCACCGCCCTGCGGCGTGGTTCGCGCCTGCCTGGTCCGGGCCGTACACCCGGCGGCGATTCTCGTTCGTACGGCGGGGCGGCCGTCGTCGAGGCCGGTCGCGCGTGGCGTCCACGGCTGAGGAGAGAGCCCGTGAGGGGGCGGTTCGGCGGGCAGGCGGCGATGGTGGGAGCGGGCAGCCGACCGCAGAGTCCGAGACGACGCCGAGCCGTCATGCGGGTGCGGACCTGGGCGGCGGTGGGCTGTTCCCACAGGTGACCGGGCCGATGCGGCAGGCTGTCCGCGTCATGGGCGTACGGGGGATGGCCGCACCAGCGGCAGCCCAGGGGCGAGGGCGGCCGCTCGGCCTGCCGGCGAACCCGGATGATCTTGCAAGCTCTACTAGGGTTGAGCACAGTTCGCACCTCCAGTGTGCGGGCGAGGCTCTGCCAGGCGACGTCACTCGCCTGGTAGGGCCGTTTTTATGGGGTTTTCGCGGCTTGCTTTCTGCGCTCAGCTAAGGCGGCTCCCTCTGCGTGGGGGCATCTGCTTGATGGCCGATCAGAGTGTGCGGAGGGCAGAGGTATCTCCTGCCGCCGCTCACGAAAGGTGACGCTATGAACGCGGAGAGGCACTGACATCAATGCCGCTGATACTTCGGCGCAGAGGGGGGTCAAGCCGGTCGCGCCGGGTTACCTTGAGCCCATGGCCTACTCAGATCCGGCGGCGGAGAGCGTGGGAACCCGTGTGCGGCGCGCTCGTAAGCGCGCGGGCATCACGCAGAACGAACTGGCGCGGCGCGTCGGCCGAGCCCAGTCCTGGGTATCGGCGATCGAGAACGACAGCCTTGCCCTGGACTCCATCGCGCTGGTCAACACCCTCGCCAAGGCCCTGCGCATGCACCCCAACGAACTCACCGCGCGCCCCTACCGAGGCGACAACCCGAGCCAGGACCGCGGGCATTCGGCGATCCCCGAGATCCGCCGCCAACTGGAACGCTACGACCTCGCCCCTGAGTGGGCCGAAGCGGTACGGCCACTGCCCGAACTTCACGCGGCGACCGAACGCACACGTTGGTTACGGCGGGAGGCGCGATATGCCGAGTTGGCTGAGGAACTACCGGCTCTGCTCTCCGAACTACAGGCAGCCACCCATCTGTACGCGGAGCCTGATCGGAGCGCGGCGTTCAGACTGCTCGGACTGACTTACCTGGCAGCCGACTCGGTGGTCTACAACCTCGGCTACGCGGACCTCTCCCTGGCCACCACCAATCGGGTCCGCTGGGCCGGGGAGCAGGCGGGCGACCCCTATCACGAGGCCGTGTACACCTACCTGCGAATACGCAGCCTGTGGGCCAGTACCTCGTGGAACGACGCGCTCACCCTGCTTGACAAGGCGTGCGCGAACATCGAGGACGACTACACGGCAGGCCAAGCCGAGGCACTGGCCGTCTGGGGCGGGCTCCAACTACGGGCCGCGATCACCGCAGCGCGCAAGAACGACGCCGACGAGGCTTGGTCACGCCACCGGCTCGCGGCCGAGGCGGTCGCCCGGCTTGGTTCACGCCAGCGCACCAACTACTACGACCTGTCCACCAACCAGGCCAACGTCGATATCCACGGGGTCGCCGTGGCTGTCGAGTTGGGGGACGGGCCGAGGGCTGTGCAGCGCGGAGAGGCGATACGGCTCCCTAAAGATGTGCAGGCCGGCCGCGCAGGTCACCACCATCTCGACCACGCCCGAGGACTGCTGTGGTGCGGCAAGCGCGACGACGCCCTGGCCGCACTCGAACGCGCCGAGAAGATCGCCCCCATGCTCATCCGCAACCACCCGATGGCCCAGCAGGCCGTACGGACCCTCCTCGACCTGGAGCGCTACAGCTACCGCGAACGCATCCGCCGCCTCGGCACACGCATGCACATCCTTTGAGACGTTCGATGTAAGAGGCGGCGGCATCCATGAGGAACAGCGGCTAAGCCCCGGTTTTGGACATCCGCTGATAATGGGACATCGCTCCGTCAGTGACCGGGTGCGGTGGGGAGATCGTGGCCGGAAGCGGTCATGGTCGACCCCGTCCGGTGCCGTCCGCTGTCCTGCCTGGTGAAACCCTGGTCGGGTCTGGCCTTGCCGGGCGGATGCTCCACCTCCGCCCGGCTCCGGGATGATTGCCGCATGAACGAGTTCGTCGAGGCCATGGCCCAGGTGGTGACCGGGGTGACGATCGTCACCGTGAAGGACGAGCGGGACGACGTGGGGGTCACGGTCGGCACGTTCACCTCGATCTCGCTGGACCCGCCGCTGGTGATGGTGAGCCTGGGCAACACCGGATACCTCAACGAACTGCTGCTCCGGCACGACCGCTGGGCCGCCAGCGTGCTGTCGGCCGGGCAGAAGACGATCGCCAGCCGGTTCGCCGCGGCGGGACGTCCCGGTGCCAGACTGTTGCTCGCGGGCATGCCGCATCACCGGGGTGAGCGGAGCGGGGCCCTCGTCGTGGACGGCGGTGTCACCGCGCTGGAGGCCGAGACGGTCAAGGTCGTCCCGGCCGGGGACCACACCCTCTTCGTCGCCAAGGTCCTCGGGGTCGACTACGTCGACGCGTCCGTTCCGCCGCTGACGCGCTACCGGAGCCGCTACCGCTGAGCGGAGCCGTTACCGCTGCCCCGGTGGTTCGTCGCTCGTTCTTTCCACGCGGGAGACGAACGCCGCCCCTGTCGATCTGATCGCATGGAGCCGGGCGACAGAAGCCACCCGGCTCGGGGCGGCCCCAGCCGAGGCCACCGCGCCGGACGTCTCGTCCGAACGCGGCGGCTTACTCACCGGAAAAGCGTGGTCAGCGGATCGTCCAGCTGCCCGGCAGGATGAGCGGCCCGTACGAGGGCAGGCCCAGCTCGCCGGCGAGATGGGCGAGGGGGCCCCACGCCTCCACGCGGACCCGGGCCAGCGCGGCGGCCTTGTCCTCGCTGGACTCCGCGGGGCGCAGCCGCTCCAGCGGGTTGAGCTTGGGGTAGGCGCGCACCGGGGCGTCGGCGGGCAGGCCGGCCTTCCTGCGGGCCACGGCCAGCGCGTCCTCCAGGCCGCCGAGCTCGTCGACGAGACCGTTCTCCAGGGCGTCGGCCCCGGTCCAGACCCGGCCCTTGGCCAGCTCGTGGGCGCGCTCGCGGGTCAGGCCGCGCCCCTCGGCGACCTTGTTCACGAAGTCGTCGTAGACCCGGTCGAGCCAGGCGTTGATCCGCACCCACTGGGCCTCGGAGAAGGCGTTCGTGGGGGAGAACATCCCGGAGTTGGCCCCCTCGCCGACGATCTCCGAGGTGACGCCGATCTTCTCCAGCAGGCCGCCGATGACCGCCTTGCCGCCGAACACGCCGATGGAGCCGGTGAGCGTGCCCGGCTGGGCCACGATGACGTCGGCGGCCATCGAGACCATGTAGCCGCCGGAGGCGGCCAGGTCGCCCATCGAGATCACGATGGGCTTGCCGGCCTTGCGGGTCAGCACGACCTCGCGCCAGATGGCGTCGGAGGCCACGTACGAGCCGCCGGGGCTGTCGACCCGGAAGACGACCGCCTTGACGCTGTCGTCGCGGCGGGCCGCGCGCAGCGCGGCGCAGATGGTGTCGGAGCCCATCGCGCCGCCGCCGCCCATCGGGCTGCGGCCGCTGCGGCCGAGCCGGATCGCGCCGTTGCCGCGGACCAGCGCGACGGCCTGCTCGCCCGGGTGCGGGAGCTTCTTCGCGGTCAGCGCCTTGGCGTAGCGGCCGACGTACAGCAGCAGCGAGTTCTCGCCGACCTCGTGCTTGACCTCGTCGTAGACCTCGTCGCGGTAGGCCATCCGGTCGACGAGCCCGGCCTCGACGGCCTCGGCGCCGATGAACGGGCCCTGGTCGATCAGCTCGCGTACCCTGGCGGGCTCCAGCCCGCGTCCCTCGGCGACGCCCGCCACGACCTGCTCGGTGACCGACTCGGTGATGCGGCCCATCGACTCGCGGTGGGCGTCGGTCATGTGGTCCTGGGTGAAGGTGTTGGCGGCCGTCTTGTACTCGTGCCGCTGGCCGAGCTGGTACTCGACGCCGAGCTTGCCGAGCGCGCCCCGCAGGAAGCGCTGCTCCATCGCGACGCCGGTGAGCCCGACGTCGCCGGACGGCTGGAGGTAGACCCGCTCGAAGGCGCTGGCCAGGTAGTAGGGGACGGTGCCCCCGCTGAACTCGCCGAAGCTCTCGGCGAACGCGACGGTCAGCTTGCCCGAGGCCCGGAAGAGGGCGACGGCCTGGCGGAGCTCCTGGACGACCGCGAGTCCCGGTGACTGGGTGCCGATCTTGACGATCAGGGCCTTGACCCGGTCGTCCTTCCTGGCACGCTTGAGCCCGGCCAGCACGTCGGCCAGGCTCGTCTTGCGCATCGCGAGGATGGCACCCAGCGGATCCGCCGGAGGAGCGTCGGTCAGGCCCTCGGTGAGGTCGAGTTCAAGGACCAGCGGGGCGGTACGCCGCTGCTTGAACCGGTCGACGGTATCGATGATCACCTTGGTCGCGTCCATGCCCTTCACCCTAAGCGACACATACCGGGCTTATGCGGATCGGCGAAGGTTCGACTGCTTTCTGGGGAGGCAGGGTGGCGGGGCTCGCCGGTGTCCCGCTTTCGTCGGCCCCGCCGGGCGTTCGCCTGCCTGCCGGGTACGTGGTGGACGATCCCTCACCGGCGGTGCCGGTGTGGCGAGGTTCACCTGCCTGCCGGGTACCCGGTTCCTGCTGCACGTCGGGTCAGCTTGCTATTTCGTATTAATCCGAAATAGCATCGCCGTCGTGATCGAGCCGGATGATCTCGACGAACTCCTGCGCGCCGTGGCCGGCAGGCACCGTCGGCGTATCCTCTCCGAGGTCTGGGAGCGTGAGCGCGGCGCGGGAGAACTGGCCGACGAACTCGGCCTGGCCCCGGCCAGCATTTCGGAGCACCTGAAGGTGCTGCGCAAGACCGGCTTGGTCACGATGAGAGTCGACCGGACGTATCGGCTCTACCGGGCCTGCCCCGAACGGCTTCACCGGCTTGCCGACCTGCTCGTGCAGGCTTTTCCGACCACCGTCCAGGCCCGGGACGGCGAAGAGACCCAGGAGGACATGACATGAACGAACAGACTGCGCGCCCGGCGAACGCGGTGGCGCATTTCGACATCAGCGGCCCGGACGACGCGGGTCTGCACCGCTTCTACGGCGATCTGCTGGACTGGCAGATCGACCGCAAGGGGCCGGGGTACGCGCTGGTTCGGACGCCCGGCGGGCTGGGCGGGGCGATCGTCGAAACCGAACAGGCCGGCGTCGCCCTGGGCGTGGTGGTCCCGGACCTTGAGCAGGCGGTCCGCCGCGCGGCCGAACTGGGCGGCGCGGTCGCCATGCCGCCGACCGACAACGGCTGGGTGGTCAAGGCGCAGGTCAAGGACCCGGCCGGCAACGTCCTCACTCTCATCCAGGCATGAACAACCCGGTGGCGCCGGCCGGATCGACGTGGTCGGTCATGGTCGGCCTCCTTCGTGTTCCGAGTGATACGGTCGCGCTTCATCACCGTTGTGACCAGCGGGAAGTCGTACGTTCACCGCCGGCCGCACTGATGGACTCGGCCGATGGGCGCTCACTGCCCGACCTTCACGCCGGGTTGTCCGTGGATGTACTCCAGCGGCCTGATCGCCCGGCGCCCGGGAATGTTGGCCGCACGGCTGTACCGGCCGGTCGGCAGCACCGTACGGCCGAAGCTGGACTCGAAGATCAGCGCGGTGGCCGTGTAGAGGGCGATGCAGGCGCCCACCACGAACAGCCATCCGCCGATGATGACCGGCCATGTGGAGCCGGCGAAGAATCCCGCCGCGATGAACCCGGCCCCGACGGCCAGGACCGCCAGCAGCAACCCCACGGTCGCGTTCTCCGCGAACGCCGCGATCGCCGTCAGGCCGGTGACCAGGCACAGGACCAGGAACCAGAACGCGAAGCCGGGGTTGCCCACCCCGATCACCGGGGTGAGCGCGATGGGCATGGCACCCACGGCGACCAGGCCGAACAGCAGGCCGAACGCCAGCCAGAAAGTGCCCCACAGGCCGTGTACCGCCGTAGCCAGCCCGTCCCGCGCCCGGTAGGACCACATGGCCGCGAGGAACTGGGCGAGGCCGCCGAAAGCCATCACGAACGGGAAGACGATGAGCGGCGTGACCGCGGTGCCGTACCAGCGGGCCAGCCAGGCGCCGACGATCAGCGTCGCACCGGCCAGCCCGAACAGCCCGAGGATGGACGGCGCCGCGATGGGCTGCAGGAAGATTCGAGCCCTGTTCTCCCAGGCCGCGTAGTCCTGTAAGTCCTCCTGCTGCACCGGGGGACCGTTGGAGCCGGAGTACGGGTGGAAGTCTCTTGGCTGGGACATGACGTTCTCCCTTCGAACGGACTCACCTCACGGGTCCCCTACCCCCGTGCACCCGGCGCGAGATCCTTCACTCATCCCACTTAGGCCATATGTTGTGAAATGAATCGCCACCTCACCTGAGGCGGTGGGTATCGTTATGTTTCGTGAAACGGCGTTGGAGCCGTCGTACTCCCCCTCCGGGATCCCCGCAGTGCCTTCTCACGCCGCGGTCTGCGCCTTGATCAGGGGAATCTGCCCACCGGCGAGCACCATCGCGATCTGGCGGGGGGAGAGCCGGTGGCGGACGACGACGTCGGCGCCCATGGTCGTGTCGCGTACGACGATGTCTCCGCCCCTCTCCAACGCGGCCCTCAGGTCCCGCAGGGACAGCTCGTCGCCCTGGCCGACGCGCTCGTAGTCCGCCGGGTCGGTGAACTCCAGGGCCAGTACCCCGAAGTTGGCGAGGTTCTGCCAGTGGATGCGGGCGTAGGATTTCGCGATCACCACGCACAGGCCGAGGTAACGAGGTGCTATCACGGCGTGTTCGCGAGACGACCCTTGACCATAGTTGGCGCCCGCGACGATGACGTGCGGTCCGGCTCGGTGTGCTCGGGCGGGATAGCTCTCGTCGATCTGGCCGAAGGTGAACTCGGCGAGCCGTGCGACGTCGCTGCGGAAGGGCAGGACACGGGCCCCGGCGGGCAGGATCTCGTCGGTGGAGACGTCATCGCCCAGTTTGATCAGGACGGGGCCGCGCAGCCGGTCCGGCAACGGATCGAAGTCGGGCAGTCTCCCGATGCTGGCCGCCTTGACCAACTCGACCCGCCGCGCCTCGGCAGGGGCGAGGGGCGGCTCGAACATGCCCTCGGGCGCACCGGCCCGCGCGGGCGACGTCAGGGCGGGATAGTCGATCCCCAGCAGGCCGGGCAGTGTCCTCGGGTCCGTGATGCGCCCGGTCAGCGCGGCGGCCGCCGCCGTCTCCGGAGAGCACAGCCACACCGAGTCCTCCTTCGTTCCCGACCGGCCCGGGAAGTTACGCGGTACGGTGCGCAGGCTGTTGCGGCCGACCGCGGGCGCCTGCCCCATGCCGATGCAGCCCATGCATCCGGCCTGGTGCAGCCGCGCGCCGGCCCTGATCAGGTCGAGGGTGGCCCCCATGCGGGTGAGGTCGGCGAGGATCTCCCGCGAGGTCGGATTGACGTCCACCGACACCTGAGGATGCGCCTGGCGGCCCGCCAGGATGGCGGCGACGATCGCGAAGTCCCGCAACCCCGGATTGGCCGAGGAACCGATCACGACCTGGTGGACGTCCTCGCCGGCGACCTGGCGTACCGGGACGACGTTGCCCGGCGAGGTGGGCGCGGCGATCAGTGGTTCGAGGACCGACAGGTCGATCTCCTCGCGAACGTCGTAGCGGGCGCCGAGATCGGGAAGGATCTCGGCGAAGTCGCCGGCTCGCCCTTCGGCGGCGAGGAACGCGCGCACCTGCTCGTCGGCGGGGAACACGGACGTCGTCGCGCCGAGTTCCGCGCCCATGTTCGCGATGACGTGCCGGTCCATCGCCGACAGCGCGGTCAGCCCCGGTCCGTGATACTCGATGATCCGGCCCACCCCGCCTTCGACGCCGTGACGGCGCAGCATCTCCAGGATCACGTCCTTGGCCGACACCCACGGCGGGAGCGTGCCGGTCAGGCGCACTCCCCAGATCTCCGGCATCGTCAGGTACAGCGGTTGCCCCGCCATCGCCATGGCGACCTCCAGGCCGCCCACGCCGACGGCGAGCATGCCCAGCGATCCGGCGGCACAGGTGTGGGAGTCGGAGCCGACCATCGACGCGCCCGGAACTCCGAAGCGCTGCATGTGCGTCGGATGCGACACGCCGTTACCGGGCCTGGAGTACCACACCCCGAAACGATGGCAGGCCGAACGCAGGAACAGGTGATCGGCCATGTTCCGTTCATCGGTCTGCAACAGGTTGTGGTCGACGTACTGCACCGATGTCCGGGTGCGAACCCGGTCCAGGCCGAGCGCCTCCAGCTCCAGCATCACCATCGTCCCCGTCGCGTCCTGCGTCAGGGTCTGGTCGATGCGCAGCCCGATCTCTTCCCCGGGTGTCATCACGCCGTCCACGAGGTGGGCGCCGATCAATTTCTGGGTGACGTTGAGTCCGGTCATGGCTAACCTCTGTGAGCGCAGACCTCAGGTGCGACCGAGTGGCTCGTCGATCCCGGCGTGCCCGCACAGCACGCCGCCGTTGCCCTCACAGCCCACTGTACGGCGAGGTCGGAAACGGACGGGTCGAGGGCCGCCGTGTCACTTCCCTGGCCGCATGGGACGCGCTGTCTGGTCCGTCCAGTGCGACGTCCCTCACCGGAGGTACAGATCCACCTCGGTCCCGGCTCAGGAGGGCAGGCCTGGCGATCTCGGTTTCCCCGCAGCGCGTTCGCGACCTCCGTTGAGAACGGAGCACTAGGCGGCCCGGCGGGCGTTCACCTTCTTCTTGAGCAGCGAGGTGGACGCGGCGGGAGTGGTGCCCTTCAGGCGCTGCTTCTCCACCGAGGTGAGGACCGTCTGCAGCGTCGCCGTCTCCTTGATCTTCGCGGTGAAGTTCACCCCGCCGTTCGCCCAGTTCAGCCAGGCGGCCAGCAGCTCGCCCTCCAGCTTGGCCTTCGACGTCTTCTTGGCAGGCTTGAGCACCTTGTACGCGGTGCCCAGGGTGGAGGCGCGGGTGACCTCGGAGAAGACCTTGCTGGCCTTGCTCACCAGACCGAGGTAGCAGCCGAGCGTCGCGTCCGGGATCGTCCCGGAGCCCCGGCTGATCTCCGTCGCCCACTGCGCGGCGGTCAGCGTCTTCGTGGACTTGCCGCGCGTGCACACCGTGGAGGCCGCAGGGGGAGTCGTCGGGGGGACGGTCACCGTCACGGTGACCGTCACCGTCGGCAGCGGGATCGGCGTCGGCACCGGGTCGGTCGGCGTGGGTGTGGGCGTGGGACCCGAACTCGGTTCCGGACTGGGCTCCTCGGACGGGTCCTCCGACGGGTCCTCAGGGGAGTCGGAGGAGTCGGGGGGAGGGGTCTGGGTGATGGGATCGCCGGGGGTGCCCCCGGCGATCGCGGCGTTCAGGTCGAGGCGGGGGGTGGTCACGCTGCCGTAGGTGATCGGCCGGCCCGCGGTCTTCAGCGCGGCCTCCAGCGCGTCCGGGGTGCCCGGCGCCTTCTGGGCCACCAGTGCCAGGGCGCCGGTGACGAACGGGGTGGACATCGAGGTGCCGCTGTAGACCTGGTGGCCGCCGCCCGGCACCGCGGAGTCGATGTCAAGGCCGGGAGCGAAGAGGTCGAGCACGGAGCCGTAGTTGGACCAGTAGGGGATGTCGTCGTCGTCGCCCGTCGCGCCCACGGTCACCGCGCCGGAGAGACAGCCGGGAGCCCCGGCGCCGGACAGGCCCTCGTTGCCGGCGGCGGCCACCACGGCCACGCCCTTGGCACGGAGGCCGTCGATCCCGCCCTTCAACGCCGACACCTCCGGCTCGGCGTCACACGCGTTCTCGTAGAGGCCGCCGCCGAGGCTGAGGTTCACCGCGGCGATGTTCCTGCCGCCCTCCCTGAGCTTCGCGACGTGCTCCAGGGCGAGCAGGATCGCGGAGTCGAACGCGACCAGGCAGGCCCCGCCCGCCTCGCCGCAGTCGTTCAACCTGCTGAAGACCTGGATCGCCACGATGTCCGCGTCGGGGGCGACGGCGTGCGCGATGCCCGCCACATGGGTGCCGTGGTCGCAGAGGTTGACCTGCTCGTGGACGCAGGCGGGGGTCTCGGCGTCGGCGGATCCGGGGTCGCTCGTCTGCCCGTTCGGGCACAGCGACCGCGTGCCCCCGTCCGTCGCGGAGAAGCAGGCCTGCTCCACGACCTTGCCCCCGAAGTCGGGATGGTCGGCGTCGATCCCGGTGTCGATGATCGCGATCGTCTGGCCCGCCCCCTTGACCCCGGCGGCGTGCGCCTTGTCCGCGCCGACCACCTGCAGGCCGGAGGCCAACGAGCCCAGCGAGGTCAGCGAAGTCAACGCGGCGGGGGAGTAGACGCGGTCGCGGCGGATGGACAGGACGCGCGGGTCCTCGGCCAGCTTGGCGAGCGACTCGCCGCTGCCCTCGACCACGATGAACGAGGTGTCGGAGGGTTCGAGGACGACCTGGGCATCGGGGAGTCGCTCCGCCTCCCCGGCGACCGGCGCCGCCGCCTCGGGGGCCGCCAGCTCGACGATCACCCGGGTCCCGTCGCTCTCCGCGGCCAGCCCCGCCTCCAGCTTCGGCTGGGGTTCGCCATCACCGCCGCCATCGGGCGGAGCCTCGCCGTCGGCGGGCGGGGCCGGTACGTCGGCGGGCGCGGTCTCATCCGGGCCGGGGGACGGACTCGCGGAGGCGCCCGGGGGAGCCGGAGGGTTCTCGGCGAGGGCGGGTACCGCGGGTGCGATGGTGAGGACCAACGCCAGGGCCACCAGGGCTCGAACTCGCACACGTCCTCCGGGGGGATCAAAGGGCGTTTCGGAGTCTAAACAGCCATATGCGACGCGTGAATACTTTGCCCCGGATTTTGAGGATCTTCTCAGAAACTGCTCGACCCCCCGCGGCCTGACGCACACGGAGGGTCGAGTGATTGGGATATTACTTGAGACCGTTGGACATGGCGGTGATGAGCTCACCGTTCGCGGTGTCGCCGCTGGTCTCCCAGAAGAACGCGCCGCCCAGACCCTGGTTCTTGGCGTAGGTCATCTTGCCGGTGATGGTGGCGGGGGTGTCGTAGCCCCACCACTGGCCGTTGCAGAAGCCGTAGGCGGTGCCGGCGACGGTGCCGGTGGCCGGGCACTTGGTCTTGAGGACCTTGTAGTCCTCGTTGCCCTGCTCATAGGTGCCGGGGGCGGGGCCGGTGGCGGTGCCACCGGGAGCCGCCTGGGTCACGCCGGTCCAGCCGCGACCGTAGAAGCCGATGCCGAGCATGAGCTTGTTGGCCGGCACCCCCTTGCCCTTCAGCTTCTGGATGGCGGCGTCGGAGTAGAAGCCGGGCTTCGTGGGGTCGGGAAGGGCGGTGAGGGGCGAGTGCGGAGCCGTCGGGCCCTTGGCGTCCCAGGCGCCGAAGAAGTCGTAGGTCATCGGCATGAGCCAGTTGAGATTCGAGACCGCGCCGGCGTAGTCGGCGACGTCCATCTTGCCGCCGGTGGAGCCGTCGGCGGTGATGGCCGCCGTGACCAGGTTGCCGGTGCCGAACTTGGCCCGCAGTGCGGAGATCACGTTCTTGAACGCGTTCGGGCCGCTGTTGTCACAGGTGAGACCGCAGGAGTTGGGGTACTCCCAGTCGATGTCGATGCCATCGAACACGTCCGCCCAGCGCGGGTCCTCGACCAGGTTGTAGCAGGAGTCGGCGAACGCGGTCGGGTTGGCCGCGGCCTGGGTGAAGCCGCCGGACCAGGTCCAGCCGCCGAAGGACCAGATGACCTTGATGTTCGGGTAGGCCTTCTTCAGCTTGCGGAGCTGGTTGAAGTTGCCACGCAGCGGCTGGTCCCAGGTGTCGGCCACGCCGTCGACGCTCTGGTCCGCGGTGTATGCCTTGTCGTAGTCGGCGTAGGAGTCACCGATGGTGCACCGGCCGCCGGTGGTGTTGCCGAAGGCGTACAGGATGTGCGTCAGCTTGCTCGCCGAGCCGCTGGTGACCAGGTTCTTCACGTGGTAGTTGCGGCCGTAGACGCCCCACTGGGTGAAGTAGCCGATGAGCTTCTTGGCAGAGGGGTCGACGGTCGGGGTCACGGTCGGCGTGGGGGTCGGGGTCACCGTCGGGGTCACCGTCGGGGTCGGCGTGGGGTCGGGGCCGCCGGTGCCGTCGCAGCGGGCGCCGTTCAGCGTGCAGTTGAGCACGCCGGACACTCCGCCGGGTGCGCCGTTGAAGCCGAAGCTCACCGAGGCGCCCGAGGCCAGCGCGCCGTTCCACGACTTGTTGACGAAGGTGTAGTGGTTCCCGCTCTTGGTCAGGTCCGCGTCCCAGGCCGTGCTGATCGACGAGCCGGTGGGCAGGTCGAACTCGACCTTCCAGCTGGTCAGCGCGCTCGTGCCGGCCTTGACGACGACCTTGCCCTCGAAGCCGGAACCCCAGTCGGTAACGGTCGAGTAGGTCGCGGTGGCGGGTGTGGCGGCCGTGGCGTTGCCGATCCCCAGCGGGATCAGCAGCGCCGCCGCTGCGATGAAGGAGCCGATGGTAATTCGTCGCAAGGGTCGCTCCAGGTCAGAGAGTGCCTAGCCCCCGTATTCATAGGAAAGTTTCCTATTAATTTCTTGAGCGTAGGTTCTCCTTCGTCGACGGTCAATGCCTCGGTCGCGGATATAAGGCCGATTTAAGGTTTTGGGAGAAGTGATGGCGGGGTGGGTGCGGCGGGAGGGGGGTCTGTGCCGGAGTGTCGCGGAACGACTGTGAAATGCGAAACGGATTTAAGGCATTAAATAGACATAAAGCGGGCCGGTCACACAGCGGCGTGACCGGCCCGGGTAATCATGTTCGGCGAGGTGAATCGCCCCCCTGGGGTGCCTCCTGGGTTCGAATGGACACTCTCACGGGGAGCGAAGAGAGCGCGGAGAAGGGCTACCTTGCCCGGTTGACGTGCTTTTGCAGGTATCCGGTCGCGGCGGCGACCTGGACACCGGTCGCCTTGCCGTTGAGGCGCTGCCTCTCCGCGGCGGCGATCGCGCTCTTCAGCGTGGTGGTGCCGCGCACCCTGGAGGAACCGTCGTACGCGCCGTGGGCCCAGTTCAGCCAGGCGGCCAGCAGCTCACGGTCGAGCGCGGCCTTGCCTGCCCTGCCCTTCAGGACCCGGTAGGCACTGCCGAGCGAGCCCGACGCGGTGACCTCGGGGAAGACCTTGCTGCCCTTCTGGGCCAGGCTCAGATAGCAGGAGAGGGTGAGGTCCGAGAGCCTCCCGCTGCCCCGGCGCAGCTCGAAGGCCCACCGCGCGGAGGTCAGCGCCTTCGTGCCGCCGCCTCGCCGGCAGGTGCCAGCCTCGGGGAGCGGGTCCGGGGTGGTCGGACCCGCGTCCGTGCCCGTCGGGTCGGGCGACGGCGTCGTGGCCGGCGTCGTGGCCGGCGAGGACGTGGCGGGTGCGGTGGTGGGCGTCGCACTGGGCGACGGCGTGGCGGTGGGGGTCGGGCTGGGGGTCGGGGTGGGGGTCGGGGTGGCGGACGGTGCCGGACCGAGCGCGGCGTGCACGTCGATCCGTTTCGTGGTCACGTCGCTGCCCCGGTTGCGGTAGGTGACCGCCTTGCCGGTGTCCTGCAGCCGCGCGAGCAACTCGGCCGGGCTCGCCTCCGGCGAGTGCTCCCTGAGCAGTGCGAAGGCACCCGCCACGTGCGCGGCGGCCATCGAGGTGCCGCTCCGGGTGGCCCAGCCGCCGC
Source organism: Streptosporangium sp. NPDC049644 (assembly GCF_040675205.1). Lineage (NCBI taxonomy): Bacteria > Bacillati > Actinomycetota > Actinomycetes > Streptosporangiales > Streptosporangiaceae > Streptosporangium > Streptosporangium sp. NPDC049644. The sequence goes on from NZ_JBFAOJ010000034.1 coordinate 30,298, forward strand.
CGGGGACCGAGGACCTGACCCCGACCCCCGGGGCCAGCAGATCCAGCAGGATTCCCCGGTTGGAGAAGGGTGCCATGGCGTCATGGTCGTTCGTGGCGCCCACCGTGACGGCCTTGCGGACGCAACCGGGGACGCTCACCCTGCCCTCGTACCCCCCGTTGCCTGAGGCGATGACGGTCGGGACGCCCAGCTTCAGCAGCTCGGCGATCTCCTCGCTGACAGGCTCGACGTCGCACGTCTCGTTCTCGTCGTACGGGTTGTCGCCGGGCTGGCTGACGCTCATGGTGGCCGCGGCGATCCGATGGGTCCTGGTGAGGTCGATCACGTAGTCCAGCGCACGGAGCTGGTCGGAGGCCCAGGCCAGCACGCACGGGGCCTTGCCCTTGCCGCACTGCTCCTCGTCGAGGAAGCGGCTGAACACCTGGATCGCGATGATGCCCGCGCCGGGGGCGACGCCGTTCGCCTGTTCCTTCCCGAACCGCTTGCCCGCGGCGATCCCGGCGACGTGCGTGCCGTGGCCGCACAGGTTTCCGCGCGGGCCCACGCACTGGGCCGTCTCGGCGTCCGCCGAACCGGGGCCGACCTGCCTGGTGCTGCCGTCGGGACAGAGCGTGCGGCTCCTCCACTCCTCCGCGTTGTGTGAGAAGCACGCCTCGGCCACGATCCGGCCCGCGAGGAACGGGTGGTCGCGGTCGATGCCGCTGTCCAGGATGGCGATGTTCTGGCCCGCTCCGGTGGCGCCGGCCAGGTACGCCCTGTCGGCGCCGATCACCTTGGTGGTGGAGGCGAGCGCGGGAGCGCTGAGCCGGTCCTCGTGGACGGACGCGACGCGCCGGTCGCCGCCGAGCGCGGCGAGCGTCGGCCCGTCGACGTTCATGACGAAGAACGTCTCGGTGCCGGAGCCGGGCAGGACGCCGGTCTCCGGCGAGGCGGCCTCCGCGCTGCGGGCGACGGAGGCGACGGACTGCCCCTCGGCCACGCCGACGATGGCGCGGACTCTCTCCCCCGAGGCGACCCCGGTTGTGACGGCGGGGTCGATGGCGGGACCGGCCGAGTGCGGCGGTCCTGCCGCGAGAGCGGAGACGGGGGTGGCGACCAGGGTCGCCCAAACGGCGGTGAGCGCGATGGCGCCCGCCGTGAGACGTCGAAGTCTCACTCAACCTCCAGGGAAGGGGGCGCCCGCTGCCGCGCACGCCCGCTGATCACTTGGCGGGCGGGATCGAAGATCACCACGCCTCGCGATCTTGAGGGTAGAGGAGTATTCGATACTGTGTGCGAGTGTTGTTGAGTTGTGATCAGGCCGGTTCGGCCTCCTCGCGCTCCTCCGGCTCGTCGGCGGGCGACTCGGTCGCGGCCCGCCTCTCCGGTCGCTCCCGTACGATCCGCACAGCGCGCTCGTCCGCCGCGGGCTCCACGGTGGACTCACCGGGGTGGCGCAGCCAGAGGGCGCCCAGCGGCGGGACGCGCAGTGTGGTGGAGTACGGCAGGCCGTGGCGCTGCTCCTCGACGGCCTCGACGGCGCCGAGGTTGCCCACGCCGCTGCCCGCGTAGTCGTAGGCGTCGGTGTTGAGCACCTCCTCCCAAGAGCCGGGGAAGGGCAGGCCGAGACGGTAGTTCTCGTGCGGGGCGCCGGAGAAGTTGGCCACGCAGGCCACCGCCGAGCCGTCCTCGGCGTAGCGGAGGAAGGAGAACACGTTGCCCTGGGCGTCGTCGGCGTCGATCCAGCGAAACCCTTCGGGGGAGGCGTCCACGCTCCACAGGGCGGGAGAGTCCTTGTAGACCCGGTTGAGGTCGCGGACCAGCTGCTGCACCCCCCGGTGCCCGTCGAAGTCGAGCACCCACCAGTCGAGCCCGCGCTCCTCCGACCACTCCGACCCCTGGCCGAACTCGCCGCCCATGAACAGCAGCTGCTTGCCCGGGTGGGCCCACATGAAGGCGAACAGCGCGCGCAGGTTCGCGAACCGCTGCCACTCGTCACCGGGCATCTTGCCGAGCAGCGACCCCTTGCCGTGCACCACCTCGTCGTGCGACAGCGGCAGCACGAAGTTCTCCGAGTACGCGTACATCAGCGAGAACGTCATCTGGTGGTGGTGGTACTGGCGGAAGACCGGCTCGTGCCCGAGGTAGGCGAGCGTGTCGTGCATCCAGCCCATGTTCCACTTGAACCCGAAGCCGAGCCCGCCCAGGTGCACGGGGCGTGAGACGCCCGGCCACGCGGTCGACTCCTCGGCGACGGTGACGATGCCCGGCGCCTCGCGGTAGGCGACCGCGTTCATCTCCTTGAGGAACTCGACCGCGTCGAGGTTCTCCCTGCCGCCGTACTCGTTCGGCGTCCACTCGCCCTCGCGCCGCGAGTAGTCGAGGTAGAGCATCGAGGCCACCGCGTCGACGCGCAGCCCGTCGATGTGGAACTCGCGCAGCCAGTACACCGCGTTGGCGACCAGGAAGTTGCGCACCTCCCTGCGGCCGAAGTCGAAGATGTAGGTGCCCCACTCGGGGTGCTCGCCCCGCGCGGGGTCGGCGTGCTCGTACAGCGGGGTGCCGTCGAACCTGGCCAGTGCCCAGTCGTCCATCGGGAAGTGCGCGGGCACCCAGTCGACCAGTACCCCGATGCCCGCCTCGTGCAGGCTGTCGACCAGATGGCGGAAGTCGTCGGGAGAGCCGAAGCGGGCGGTCGGCGCATAGTAGGACGTCACCTGGTAACCCCAGGAACCGCCGAACGGATGTTCGGCCACCGGCATGAACTCCACGTGCGTGAACCCCATGTCCACCACGTAGTCGACCAGTTCGACGGCCAGTTCCCGGTACGACAGGCCGGGGCGCCAGGAGCCGAGGTGCACCTCGTAGACGCTCATCGGCTCGCGCACCGCGCCGCCGCCGGCGCGGCGCCGCATCCATTCCTCGTCCCGCCAGCTGTACTCCGACTTCTCGATCACCGACGCGGTCGCGGGCGGTGTCTCGGTACGCCGGGCCATCGGGTCGGCCTTGGCCCGCCAGATCCCGTCCGAGCCGAGGATGCCGAACTTGTAACGGTCGCCGGGGCCGAGACCGGGGATGAACAGCTCCCACACGCCCGACCTGCCGAGCGAGCGCATGGGATACGCGGTGCCGTCCCAGTGGTTGAAGTCGCCGATGACCCGGACGCCGCGGGCGTTGGGCGCCCACACGGCGAAGGCCGTGCCCTCGACGTCCTCGTGCCGCATGACCCGCGCGCCGAGGGTCTCCCAGAGCCGCTCGTGGCGCCCCTCGCCGATCAGGTGCAGATCCATCTCGCCCAGCGTGGGCCAGTGCCGGTAGGGATCGTCCGTCTGGTAGGGCTCGGCATCGGGGTAGGCGATCCGGAGCCGGTAGTCGGGGATCTTGTCGAGGCCGGGGATCGTCACCGCGAAGACGCCGTGGGCCACGTGCCTCATGTCGTGGGCCCTGTCGTCCACGAGGGCCTGGACCTGCTGTGCCAGCGGGCGCAGCGTCCGTATCGTCACGCCCTCGGGACCCTGGTGCGCCCCGAGGATCGAGTGCGGATCATGGTGCGCTCCGCCCGCGAGCCGGTCCAGGTCCAAGTGCGCGTTCATGAGTCAACTCCCGTAGATCGATAGCCCCTACCTTGCCCTACCCGGGTCTCTCAACCCATGCCCTTGTCCACTATCACCATGCGTGTGAGGAAAAGGTGCGGAGCCGAATGGGAGAAAAGTGACGATTGCCGACTATGTGGAGCGTGCCGGAACCGGGCGTCAGTACGGGTTCTTGGCGGTGACGTCGCGGGGGGTGATGCGGAATCCCTGCCAGTGACTCGGCATGGGATCGGCGTCCTCGTCGCGGGGGACGTGGTGGTAGCCGACGTTGACCCACAGGACCGGGTCGGTCAGTCGCTCGCCGTTGGTGTAGCGGTCGACGGACTTGGCGCACCGGGGAGTCGGGTTGACGCTCGCCAGGCGCTCGCAGGAGCGGTAGTCGGTGACGTAGAGATCGGCCCGGGTGAAGGCCTCGTCGGCGGGGCCCCGGTACTGGGCGCTGTCGGAGTTGTTGATCTCCCAGGAGACGCGGTGCCCGTCGGCGTTGCGCACCTTGCGGTCCACCACCCGCCACCAGCGCATCGGCCTGCTGACGGCCTTGGCCTCGGTGCCGAACGTCGTCCGCTCAAGCCGCCGGTTCGCGGTGCCCGAGCCGCTGAAGTCGTACTGCTCCACGACGTCGTCGGCCCGGCCCGCCACGTCGAAGTCCAGGCGCCAGAAGATGTTGTGCGTGTGGCTCGCCTCGAACCTGTCGTCGCCCACCCCGATGGGCCAGCCGTGCTCCGGCGTGGTGGTGAAACCGGCGAGCGACCCGGTGGCCCCCACCCGCGGGGTGATCGCGCCGTCGTCGGAGAAGGCCCATTCGGCCAGGTAGGTGTACCAGCCGACCTGGAAGGCGGCGAACACCACCAGGTCACGCCCCTGGGCCGTCAGGTTCGGCTGGTCGGGGACCGACTTCAGGTACGCGTGGCCGCGGGCCCTGGTCGTCACGCAGACGAACTGCTCGCGACGCTCGCCGAGCGGGCAGTCGGCCGCCCGGAGCGGGATGGCGGTGTAGCCCAGCGACCCGATGTCGTGGTAGCGCGGCCGGCCCCTGTCGTAGGGCACGTGGATCTGGGCCAGCGAGGTGCTGCGCAGCACGGCGATCGCCCGCTGGTTCCTCGGTGTGTAGACGACCCTGGTCAGGGTCAGCCCCTCGACGTTGCGCATCTCCCAGCAGAGCTGCCAGCGCGCCCCGTTGGGCAGGGTCTTGTCGATCCGGTACGGCGCGTTACACGGTGCCGTCGCGGGCTGCGCGGCGGTCGTCTCCGCCGTCTCGGCCGGGGCGCCGGACGGTGCGCCGGGCGAGGGGAGCGGCGGTATCGGCGCGGCCTGTGCCGGTGCGGCCTGGGGGGCGGTGAGGGTTCCGGCGAGCAGGGCGCAGGAGAGGGTGAGGCGGAGGAACACTGATTACCACTCCAGGGTATGGATCTTCTTGGCGGACAGGTCGACGACGAGCCGGCTGGTGTCCAGCCAGGTGCCGTCGGGCAGCCGGACGAACAGCCGCAGGCACCGGTGGACCTCGCACTGCCTGGCCGGTCCCCTCTCGCCGGACGGGGTGAAGATCAGCCCGCGCAGCCCCAGGTCCGCCGCCGACCCCAGCCGCCCGCCCCCCGCCCCGGCGTACGCCTCGCGCGCGACCTTGCCGTATCCCGCGTGGGCCAGCAGGAGCCCGGCGGCCGTCGTCTCCTCCTCCTTCGACGGCGGCGGCTGCACCCCCCGCGCCACCGTCTCCCGTACGACGGTGCCCCGGCCGAGGTCGACGGTCCGCACGATGAGCCGGTCACTGCCGTAGTCGTAGAGATACGCGTCGGCACGGCGGCGGTCCGAGACGTCCTTGTCGTCGTCGCGCTCCACGTAGAGCAGCTTGATCCGCCCCGCGGCCAGGTGCGACCTGGAGCCCGCCGACGCGATGGCGGTGGCCTGGGCGACCTCCTGACCGGTCAGTGGATCCTCCCGCGCGGGCATCCGCGGGGCGGACCGCGCCGCCTGCGACCCCTGCTCGCCGGAGACGAACAGCAGCGCGCCGGCGACGACGGCCACCCCCGCCCCCGCGATCGCCGTCACGATCAACCTTCGCCCCATGAGCGCCCTCTTTACTCACCGTTGACTTTTCATTGCGAAGGGTAGCGATCGGGAAGGGGGAGGGCGGGTCTAAAGGCGTATTGCGTTTTTGGTGGGTGTTACCGAGGTTTGCGGAACTTGACGGCCTTTTGTTCCGCGAGGTTTTGGGGAACCGTCCCGGCCGCCCGGGGTGCTTCACCGGCGGGCGCCGGTCCGGCCGGCGGCGGGGGCGGCGGGGTGCCGATCGCCAGGATCGCGCCCGGTTGCGATAGCGACATATGGCCACTAATGGTTGCAAACCACCCAAACGCCCATCAATTACGTGATGTACTTACTTGACAGGCTATTGATCTTTGCTATATATCACAGTTCTGGGCTGAATGGCATAAGTCATATATAACCTTCATGTGAATATTTGCTTACAGAATTTAAGCACGCCTGATATGCCGTTTTGGGGCCTTGACGAATATTCGACCTCTAGCGAGGATTCTTGCCAATTGCGCACTTCATTCCAGAATGACCAACTATCTGGGGTGTGCGCGAACTGGAGGAGTTTTTCATGAGGAGCCCCCTCAACGGGAGGAGAGCCGGTCGCGTCGCGGTCGTACTCGCCCTGCCCCTTGCCCTCAGCCTCAGCGCGATGCCTGTACTGGCCGATCCGGCACCGCAGGCCAGTGAGGTCGCCCCCGACCGGCAGTCCAGCACAGAGCAGAACGGCGTGGCGCTGCTGCGCGTCATCGTCCCCGACCAGGAGGCCGTCGACCGGCTCAACACCATGGGCGTCGACCTCGCGGAGTACAAGAGGTCCGTCGACGAGGGCCTTGAGGTGCACGCCGTGCTGAGCCCGGAGGAGGCGCAGGAGTTGCGCGTCCTCGGCTTCGACGTGCGCGGTGCCATCTCCGACCAGACCGACGTGGCCGAGAACAGGGCCGCACGGCAGGAGGCGCTCACCAAGGCGGCGGAGGCGGCCGCGGACACCGACACGCTGACCCCGCTCCGCGCCGAGTGGTTCACCAGCCTCGACGGTGAGTACTTCCTCGCGGTGGAGGTGAAGTCGAGCGCCACCGACGCGCAGACCGTGCTCACCGCCACCTGGGACAGCGGGAAGAACACGGCCCCGGACTCGGGCGGCACCACGACGATGTCGCGCTTCACCGACGCCGGCCAGTACATGTACCACCGGTTCAACTCGCCGCTGGCCCTCACCGCGGTTCCCACCAAGGTCACCGTCACCAGCAACCGGGGCGGCTCGGTCACGGTCCCGGTGACCAAGTGGCTGGGTGAGAGGCGCAAGGCGCCGAGCAAGCACTACGTCGCGGACTTCGTCGACCGCTACATGGACCCCACCGAGCTCACCGGCCGGATCACCGCCCTGGCCGCGGAGTTCCCGAAGATCAGCCAGATCGTCGACCTGCCCAACAAGACGAACGGCTACCGCCGGGCGGCGCAGGCCCAGTTCGGCACGGTCGCGGCGAGCACGCTCTACGTGAGCTCGAAGGCCTACGGGCACGAGGGCGGCAACGACATCAGCGTCGCCCTGGTGAGGCCGGACGCCGCCTCGGCCGCGCTGAGCGTCTCGGTGAGCGGCAAGGACGTCGTGGTCAACCTCGGCACCGACGGGTCCGGTGCGATCAACAGCACCGCCGTCCAGGTGGTCACCGCGCTCAACGGCGACGCCGCCGCCTCCGCGCTGCTGACCGCCGCCACCTACCGGGGCAACGCCGGCGCCGGCCTCGTCGCCGCCGCCGCGGCGACGAAGCTGACGGACAACCTCAAGGCGCCGGCCACCGTCTCGCGCGACCCGTTCCAGATGAAGGCGCTGCGCATCGGCAAGAAGCGCGACGGTTCGAAGACCGGCGTGTTCCTCTACTGCCAGGAGCACGCCCGCGAATGGGTGACCCCGCTGGTCTGCCTGGAGACCGCCGAGCGGCTGCTGCGCAACTACGCCCGTGACGCGGAGACCAAGAAGCTGGTCGACGACCTCGACATCTTCATCCTGCCCACGTCCAACCCCGACGGCGGGCACTACAGCATGTACGACTACAACATGCAGCGTCGCAACATGTTCAACCACTGCGACGTGAACAACGGCGACCCGGCCCGGCGCAACTCCTGGGGCGTGGACCTGAACCGCAACTTCTCGGTCGGCTCGGTGTTCGACGGCTACAGCGGCGCCTCGACGGTCTGCACCAGCGACACCTTCGCGGGCCCGGCCGAGCTGTCCGAGCCGGAGGCGCGCAACCAGGTCTGGCTCACCACCCGGTTCCCGAACATCAAGTTCGCGATGAACACGCACTCCTACGGCGGCTACTTCATGTGGCCTCCGGGCGCCTACAAGGCCGCCGGGCGCGAGCTGCTGCCGCGGGTCGACTACGGCACGGAGAACTTCTTCTGGAAGGCGTCCGACCACATCCTGTCCGCGGTCCAGTCCTGGCGCGGTACGGCGATCTGGCCGGGCCGCACCGGTCCGGTGCCGGACGTGCTGTACTCCGCGGCCGGCAACAGCGCCGACGAGCACTGGTTCAACCGGGGCATCATCGGCTGGGACTTCGAGGTCGGCGCGGACGTCTACAACCCGGAGACCAAGCGCTTCCAGGCGGTCGGCTTCCAGCCGCCGTTCGAGGAGGGCCACGAGGAGGCGATGGAGTTCGCCGCCGGCCAGATCGGCATCCTGGAGGTCGCCAGGTCCTTCTCCGGCGACAAGAAGCAGCCGAAGTCGGAGCTGAGCGTGACGGGGCAGACCGGCACCTCGGCCACCTTCACCTTCAAGACCGACGAGCCCGCCAACGTGTACTACACGCTGGACGGCAGCCGCCCGACGCTGGGCTCCACCAAGCTCGCCGCCGCGGGAATGCGCGAGAGCGCCCAGCAGATCACGATCGACAAGACCACCGAGATCCGCTGGTTCGCCGTCGACATCGCCGGCAACGTCGAGAACAACTACAAGCCTGACGGCAACGGCAAGAACTACCGCAAGGAGAAGGTGAAGGTCGGCGACGCCCGCTGACCCCGCCTGACGCCCGCACGGCCGCCGGTCCCCCGACCGGCGGCCGTCGCCCGTTCACAGGCCGTTGGCCGCCTGAGAGAACAGCCGACCCTGCCCGCTCACAGGCCGTTGGTCGCCGAAGACGAACGGCCGGCCCTGCTCGCACGCCCGCCGCGAGATCGACCGCCTTCGCCAGGGGCTCCCGCGTCCCCGTCCGCGGCCGGAGCCCGTCTACTCTCCGGGCACGCCCGGCAGGAGATCCCACTCCTGCCAGGAGATCTCCCTGCCGGGCCAGCGGACCGAGGCGTACGGCCACGCCTCGCGCAACCAGGCGCGGACCACCGGCTCCAGTTCCTCCTCCAGGCCCGTGCCCTCCTCGTCGGCCCGCACCCAGAACGACACGTCGGCGTCGGCCCCCTGCCTTTCCGGAGGATCGATGTAGACGCAGCCGAGCAGCCGGGACCCCTCCGGGTCCAGCACCGCGTAGTTGAACGATCTGCGCAGCAGCGCCTCCTTCTGGTGCCAGGCCAGATCGATCAGGTTGTCCTCCAGTGTCATGTCGTCGAGCGGCCAGCCGCCCCACAGCGGGAAGCGCTCCCGCAGCCGGGCGGCGCTGCTCATCACGGCGTCGAAGTCACGCACCGCGTCGTGCACCGTGATGGGCCGGATGCGGAACCGGTCATGCTCCACACCTGCGGGAATCTCATGGGTTCTTGGTAGGAACGACATACGGAACAGCCTGACGCGCCCGTCTTGGCACCTGCTGAACTCCCGCTTGCCGGAACTCGGGGCCGGGTCCGGACGGCCTTCCCGGGCGGATCGGCCGGGCCGTCTCCACCGCCTGCCGGCGCGGGCAGGCAGGCGAGTCCAGGGGCGCCGGGCTGGGCGTGTGCCTGTTTTCGCTGGTTGGGCTATGGTCGGCAGCATGGCGACCTCGTGGCGAACCCCACGTGAGTCCACCGCCCTGTCCGTGGTGGTGGGCTTGGTTCTGGCCGCCCTCCTGCTCGCCGCCCTGGCCCCGACCTCGTACGGCGGCGGCCCCGCCCTGCGGTCCCCCGGAGCGACCGGCGACGTCTGGGAGCCCGGACACTGGCTCGAACAGTCGTCGACCATGCCGCGGGCGTCCGCCGGCGCCTTCGAGCACATGCCGGCCCTCCGGCGGCTGCACCAGCGCTCCGCCTCCGATCTGGCGAACCTGCTACCGCTCCTGTCCCCCGCGTGGCGGGATCCGGACATGGTGCGCAGCCCCCAGCTGGCCACCCACCGGACCTCGGGCTCGCGCAGCCCGCCCCTGATCTAGCCGATCCATTCCCCTTCACCTGTCGGGCCACGCGCTCGACCGGCGGGTGGCGTACGCGCGCCGGTGTTCACCGAACGCCCGGGGGCGCGCATCGCCGTCCGCCGCGTCCGCGTGTCACCGGACAGAGCCGTGGAACGGCCGCGACTCTGTGCACACCCCCGCCCCGGCCGATACCCCGCAGGTTCCGTCGGGCCGTACCCCGGCCCGTTTCACGCCATGTCCGCGAGGCCGTGACCAGGCCCCGCCGGGCGAACTCGACGACGAGCGCGGCCAGCTGCGCCGCTTGGCGTTCTCAGCTTTGGAAAGGACTTCCGATCATGTCAGTCAACAGTGAGGGCACCCGTCTCAGCAGCGTGCAGGCCCGGATCATCCGCGAGGAACTGGACGAGCAACTCCTGTGGCGTACCACCCGGGTGAACGAGCTCGAAGCCTCGGTGGAGGACGGGGAGGTCGCGTCCCGGCAGGACGAGCTCGTCGCCCTCGCCGCCGCGGGCCGCGATCTCGCGGAGACCAGGCGGGCCCTGGAGAGCCTTGACGCCGGTACCTACGGCCGGTGCGCCGGCTGCGACGCGGACATCCCCTTCGAGAGGCTGAAGATCCGTCCGCTCGCCCGGTACTGCATCGCCTGCCAGCGGCGCCACGAGGCCCGCTGACCCCCGGCGGCCCCGCCCGAAGCCCGCCACCGGACCGGGCGGGGCCGCCACACCGGCTGGGAGATCGGCCGGTGCCGGATCACCAGGTGATCCGGCGAGTCCTTCACATGATGTCTCGCCTGAGCGGTGCTGCGACGGCGACGGCGGTGGCGATCAGGGCATAGGCCAGCAGTACGGCGGCGCCGAGTGGCGCGGAGAGCAACGCGGTGGCCGAGGTGCCGGTCTGGCCGGCGATGGCGTCGGCCAGGTAGGTGAATCCGGTCAGCGCGGCGGTCGCGCCGCCCGGCAGGTAGGGGTAGACCGCCTTGACACCGGGGATGAGCATGAGGACGGTCTCGATCATGTACAGGTAGGCGCCGACGGCGACGAGTGCCGCCACCTGGTTGCGCAGGATCGCGCCCACCGCCGCGCCGAGCAGGGTGTGGACGGCCATGGCCAGAGCGATGCGGGCCAGGAGCGCCAGGACGGTGCCCGTGGGCAGGCCAAGGGCGACACCCTTGAGCGCCGCCGCGGCGAAGAGGGCGCCGGCGGCGACGGTGCAGGCGATGAGGCCGTAGGCGAGCCCGCCTCCGGTGTAGGTGAGGAGCTTGGCCACCAGCCAGGTCCACCGCCGGGGGGCGAACAGTGCCGTGGTGGTGATGGTCCGGTGCCGGTGTTCGGTGGTCACTGCGGCCGTCCCGAGCAGGGCGGGGACGAACATGGTGAACCCGAGCAGGCCGAGCACGACGTGCACGCCTTCGGCCGTGTCCAGGCCAGGCATGGGCGGAGTGAAGTTCTCCGGCCCGATGAGCGCGAGCAGCCCGGTGAAGGCACCGCTGCCGAGAGCGGCCAGCAGACCCCACAGCCACAGTCTGGTGCCGGTCAGGCGGCTCCATTCCGCCGCGATGAGAGCGATCATCGGTGGTCTCCGGTGAGATTGAGGAACGCCTGCTCAAGGGTGGGGCGTTCGGGGACGATCTCGTGCAGTGCGATGCCGCGGTCCGCCGCGGCGGTCGCGACCTGCGCGGTGGTCATGTCGTGGACGCGCAGGGTGTCCGGTCCCAGGACCTCGGTGGGGACCGTGAGGTGACTTCTGAGCCGGTCCGCCTGCGGTGACCGGACAAGCACGGCCGTCCTGCCGTACAGCTCGGAGATGGGGCCGGTGGCGATCAGTCGTCCCTGACGTATCACCACGACGTGGTCGGCCGTCTGCTCGATCTCGCCGAGGACGTGGCTGGAGATCAGGACGGTGCGGCCCTCGGCGGCCAGGTCGCGCAGGAAGGCGCGCATCCAGGCGATGCCCTCGGGATCGAGGCCGTTGCCCGGCTCGTCGAGCAGGAGCACGTGGGGGTCGCCGAGCAGGGCGGTGGCCAGGTTGAGGCGCTGGCGCATGCCGGTGGACAGGGTGCGGGTGGCGCGGTCGGCGAAGGCCGACACCCCGGTCAACTCGGCGACCCGCAGGGCACGGGCTTCGCTGTATCCGCCCATGCGGGAGTAGATCCGCAGGTGGCGCAGGGCCGTGTGGGCGGGGTGGAATCCGGAGCCGTCCAGCACCGCGCCGACGGTCGCCGACGGCCTGGCCAGGTCGGCGTAGCGCTTTCCGTCGATGGTGGCGGTGCCGGAGGTGGGCGCGACCAGGCCCAGCATCATCCGCATGGTGGTGGTCTTGCCCGCGCCGTTCGGCCCGAGGAAGCCGGTCACCGTGCCGGGGACGGCCCGGAAGGTGAGGTCGGTGACGGCGGATACCGGGCCGAACGTCTTGGTCAGGCCGCGTGCCTCGATGCTCACTGTCGCACCCGCGTCAGCCGGCGCCGGATCTCCTGGGCGTCCTGGACGCTGAGGATCAGCTCGTCGACGCCCGCCACCCTGTGCTTCAGGACGATCCGCACGCCCGGAACGCCTCGGCGGGCGGCCACCAGCCGCTTGACGCCGCCGAAGGACGTCCACGTGCCGACCTTGGTGTAGCCGCTGACCACCAGCCCGGAACGCAGCCCCTTGGCCGCGGCGAGCGGCCGGTCGAGGTGGTGTACGTCGGCGATCGCCTCCAGGGGCACGTCCACCTGGCCGGTCTTGACGAACAGTCGCGTCCACGACGGAAAACGCACGCTCAGCGTTCCGTCGTGAATCCGTACCTGGATCATGCTGCCTCCTCGACGAGTTGTATCTGTTCTATTAGTTGTATATCAGATAGGATGTCGATGTGCACCTGACACTTGACCTGGACAGCGAGGTCCCGATCTACCAGCAGATCAGGGACCGGGTCGTGGAGGCGATCGCCCGCCGGCAGGCGCGCGAAGGCGACCCACTACCTTCGACGCGGCAGCTCGCCGCGGACTTCGGTATCAATTTCCATACCGTGAACAAGTCCTATGACCTGCTACGACAGCAGGGCGTCATCCGGATCAACCGGAAGAGCGGCGCGGTCATCCGCCGCGATGCCGACACCGGCCCGCCCGAGACCGGATTCATCGACGACTGGGAAGAGAGAATGCGGGTACTCCTGGCGGAAGCCACCGTCCACGGCCTGGACCGCGACGACGTGATACGACGCTGCGCGGCGATCGTGGCCGGCTTCGGGACACGGCCGTGACGCTGTCCGTCGCCGCCGACCTGGCTCTGGTCGCGCTGGTCACCTGCCTCATGCTGGTGCTGCCCGCGCTGGCGCGGCCGACGCTGCCGTTCGGGGTGCGGGTGACCGCCGAGCGGGCGGGCGACCCGGCGATCGTCACCCAGCGGCGCACCTACGCCCGCCTGGTCGTCGTGGTGGCCGTCGTCGCCGCGGCGGCCTCGATCCTCACAGGGCGGCCGGCGGTGACACTCGGGGCACTGGTCGCCGTCGATCTGCTGCTGTACTACCGCGCCCACCTCAAGGTCCGCGCCGCCAAGAGCGGTGGGGGATGGGCGGGCGAGCGGCGTCAGGGCATCACCATGGACACGACCTTCCGCACCGACCCGGTCCGCGTGCCGTGGGTGTGGGGGGCGCCCGCCCTGGCGGTCGTGCTGCTCACCGCGGGGATCGGCTGGTGGTCGTCCGGCACCGTGGCCGGATGGCTCGAACCCGTGTTGACCCAGGTCGGGCTCACCCTGCTGGTCGTCGTCGTGATCCTGATCGTGTTGCGTGCCCGGCCCGACCTCGACGCGGCCCGGCCCAGGTCCTCGGCTCGCCGCTACCGCGTCTACCTACGCGGTGTGGCCGCCTTGTCGCTGCTGTCCGCCGCCTGCCTCGATCTGAGCCTGCTCGTCTGGGCGTTGCGGCAATGGGGGGTCGTCGGGGATACGGCCGGGTGGCTGGTGGCCGGGTGCCTGCCGTTGGTCGCCCTGATCGGCGGATGGCTGGTGTGGGAGACGAAGGTCGGCCAGGCAGGGCACCGCCTGCCCGCCCTGCCCGGTGAACAGCAGGAGGACACCGGGATGGCGCAGCGCGACGACGACCGGCACTGGTTCCTCGCGGGCACGATCTATGTCAACCGGCGCGACCCCGCCCTTCTCGTCCACGCCCGGCTGGGCTCCTCCAGCTGGACGCTCAACCTCGGGCACCCCGTCGCCTGGCTGCTGCTCGGCCTTGTCGTCATCGGCCTCGCCGGGCTCGCCCTGGCCACCGTGTTCGGCGGCATCGACCTGCCACAGAGGCGCGGCATCCGCTGACCGCCGAGCGGGTCGCCCGCGCACGAGTGCAGGCGTCGGAGCTGGAAAGCGCGCCATGGGGCCCTCGTCCGAGACACGGAACCGCTCTCTCTCCATGCCGTTCGGGACCCGGGCATCGGGCGGTACGGCGTCTTCGGCGGGCCGGCCTGGCAGGAGGCGGGGGCGGGCCGAGGCGGCCGCCTACCTGATCCCCGCCGCGCTTTTCGGGCAGATCTCGCGGTAGGACGATTCAGGGATGAGTCTCGTCCACTCCTCCCTTGAGAGGGTGGTCCCCACCCGGGCGCACAGGGTGGCGACGGCCTGCTCGGGGTCTGTGGGAAAGGCGGAGATCCAGGTCTCCTCGTTCTCGGTCCTTCCGGTCGTGTACAGGACGGACCCATCGGGGGCGAAGGTCACGTCATCTCCCGGGGTGGTCAGCAGGAGACCCAGCTGGTGCCGGCTCGCGACGTCCCAGATCCGCACGCCGTCGTCCGCCGCGACGGCGAGCAGATCGTCTCGGCTGGAGAAGGCGAGCGAGTCGACGCCGTTCTTGTGGCCACGGAGGCTGAGCCCGACCCGGCTGAATGTGGTCGCGTCCCAGAAGGTGACCTGGCCGTCGTTGCCGCCGACGGCGATCAGGTCGCCGCCGGGGCTGAAGGCCAGCGTGCTCGTCTGGTTCGTCTCCGGGCCGAACCTCTCGGGAAGGATCTCGCCGGAGGTCAGGTCGATCGCGTGTCCGGGGTAGGTGCCGAGCGCGAGCAGATGGCCACCCGGTTGGAAGGCCAATGCCCCGGTGGGCCTGTCGATGTGATCGACCTTGATCGAGTGGAGCTGCCGCCCGGTCGCGACGTCGTACAGCAGGACCGTCTGCCTGGGCTTGGTGTCGTCACCGGTGACGAAGGCGATGCTCTTTCCGTCGGGGCTGAACGTCATGCTGTGCAGAAAGTACTGCCAGCGTCCGTACGGCGCTTTGCCGGGTAGCTCGAAGACCACCGGTGCCTGGCCCGCGGGTTTGGTCAGCGTCACGCGGGAGCCCTTCTGCAACGCCACGATCCGTGCGCCGGGTCCGACTTCCAACGTGTCGAAGGCGTCGTTGGGGATCGACCCGATCGGTTCGCGGCTGCGTGAGTCGAGCAGGGTGGTGGTTTCTCCCATGGAGACGACCGTCGAGCCGTCGCGGCTCAGCGACGCCTCCTTGACGATCGCCGGGTGGGTGTCGGCGCGCAGGTCAAGAGTGAGTACGGCACCGCCGTCGCCCACGAGCCTGAGCGAGGAGGCGTCCGAAGTGAACCGGAAGTCGAAGACCTCCTCGTAGGCGGGCTTGTAGCGCTGGAGCAGGGTGTGATCGGCGACGCGCCACAGGCACACGGCTCTGTCGTCGTCGAATCCGGCGAGGAAGCGCCCATCGGAGCTGAAGCGCAGCATGGCCACGCCGACCCCGTCGTAGTCGTTGACGCTGTAGCCGTCAACGCCGTACCTGTCCTGGAAGACCTGCCCGGTGTCGAGGTCCCACAGTCGCGGGCCGCTACTGTGGCCGGCAACGGCCAGGTACTTTCCATCGGGGCTGAAGGCGATTCCCAAGGTGTCGGTGTTTATCGCCTCGCTTCCCGCCGACCTCGTCCCCAGAGTGCGACGTTTCTTCGCCGAGACCAGGTCCCAGACGACGGTGTCCGAGTCCAGGCCGAAGTAGGCCGCCAGCCGGTCGTCGGGGCTGAACGCGACCAGTCGCCGACTTGAGTGGGTTCTGTGGAGCACGACCTGCCGGGCCACGTCCCAGACCTCCAGATCGAACGTCAGCCATTCGGGCTCTCCCCTGTCGAGAACCAGTCGTCTTCCGCCGGGACTGAACTCCACCGCCTCGACCCCGGAGCCGAACTCGGCGCCCACCTGACGGCCTGTTCCGGTGTCCCAGAGTCGTACCCTGCCCTTTTCGGTGACGACCGCCAGCGTGTGGCCGTCCGGACTGAGCGTGACGGTCTTGAACGACCTTCCCGCTGAGGCGCCCCTGCTCATCGGCACGGTGACGTCCGGTCCGGAGCCGCTCAGCGTCCGCAGCCGCCTGCCCGTGGCGGCGTCCCAGACGCCGCCGCCGTCCGGCCCGAAGGTGACGAGTTCCGTGCCGTCCCGATTGAGCTCGTACACGACCGCGCCGGGGACGGTGACCACTGACCGTTCCAGCTGATCCAGCGCCTCGTACAGGCTGCCCCTGGCCTCGGGAACCTGCCCGAGCCGCCAGGAGGCGATGCTGAGCAGGGTGGCGTTCACCGGGTCGGTGGGCCGCAGGACGCCTGCGCGAGCGGCGACGAGGCTGGCGACGACGCGATCTCGCTGGGCGACCGCCTCGGTGGTCTGCTCGTCGGCCACCCGACGCTGGCTCTCGGCCAGACCCGCGGCCGCCAGGGCGACGACCAGCAGTCCCGACAGAACCGCCAGGATCAGCCGGCGCTGCCGCCCCTGCCGCCTCATCAACGCCGAACCCGCGTCGAGGAACGCCTGCTCGGTCACGGTCAGCGTGACGTGGTGGCGCAGGGAGTCGCCCTCCCAGCGGGTACGAGCCTGCTGAGCCGCAAGGAGACGGGTGCCCTGGTAGAGGAAAGCGGGATCGCGGTCATGCCCGGCCCACTCGCGGGCGTCCTCACCGAGCTGCTGAAGCACCAGCAAGGTGGCGCGGTCCTCCTCGATCCAGAGACGTAGCTGGGGCCAGGCGCGGATGAGGGCCTCGTGGGTGAGCTGCACGCTGTCCTCGTCGACCGTCACCAGCCGGGCGTGGACGAAGTGGTCGAGGACCTGCCGTGCCTCGACGTGCCCCGGCGAGGCGGCCGGTGGAAGCAGGTCGGCCAGAGGGATCGTTCGCCGGGTGCTCTCGGTGTCCTCGCCGAGCCGTACCAGGCGGGGCAGGAGCCGCCGGGCGATCCGATGGCCCGCGGAGTCGAGGCCCCGCAGGGTGGTGTCGGCGGTCTGCGCCAGCGACCTGGCGATTCCCCCGGTCTCGCGGTATCCGGCCAGGGTCAGCGTCCGTCCCTCCCGGTTCTGCCAGGTCGCCAGCAGGGCGTGGGAGAGAAGGGGGAGAACGCCTCCCATGCCCATCGCGCTGAGCTGCGCGCCGGTCCCGAGATCCTCCAGGAGGAGGTCGACGAGCCCGTCCTGGAGGATCAGCCCCGTCAGCGCGGCCGGTCCTTCGACCGCCTCGCTCAGCTGCGCCGTCGTCATCGGGCCGACGACCAGGGGGTGATCCAGGGCGGACAGGAGTTCCGGGTGGGCCGTGCAGTGTCCGTAGAAGTCGGCCCGCACTCCGATGACGACCACGGCCGGGGCGTCACCCTCGGTGCCGACGGATACGGAGTGCAGTGCCTCGACGAAGATTCGACGCTGGTGTTCGTCGGGACAGGCGGTGAAGACCTCCTCGAACTGGTCGACGATGATGACCGGACGTTCGGTCCGGTCGCCGAGGATCCGCACGAGCGCCTCACGGAGATGACCGGGCTGATCCTGGAGCCGTCGCCGGAACTCCTCGGGAGATGAGTCGCCGAGAACGGCGAACCGCTTGGCGAGCGTGCCCACCGGATCGTCACCGGGGTTCAAGATCATGAACCTGGTGCCGGTCTCGCCGGAGTGCGATCCTCGCTGGAGGGCGGGGACCAGACCGGCGCGGAGCAGCGACGACTTGCCCGACCCGGACGGCCCGATCACCACGAGCGGCCCCGTCCGGGACGGATGTCCGGTCACCCGGTCGACCAGGGCGGTGATGAGATCGGTACGGCCGAAGAAGAGTCCGGCGTCCTCCGGGCCGAACGCGGCCAGCCCCCGGTAGGGGCTGAAATCTCCCACCTGTTCTCTCGGGTCTTCGGGGGATCTGCTCCGGTAGGCGGGATTGGGGACGATCGGCTGCCGGTCTCCGTAGTCGGCGGCCTGGCGCCGAGGCCGGGGAAAACCCCGCGCGGGAAGAGTGCGCGACAGCGACCTGTAGAGATCGTCCAGGGTCAGCAGTGGCGGGGCCGTGGGGTCTCCATTGGTCAGCAGGTGGATGAGGGCACCGGTGAAGGCGGTGTGCCGCTGCCCCTCGGGCGCCCACGCGGCCTCGTTCCTGTTGGTGGAGGTCAGCAGATACATGCCCTGCCGGGCGGTGTCGAAGACCTGATCGATGTCGGCGCGGCCGGTGGTCCCCTGTGCTCGTCCGGCGAAGCAGCAGTCCAAAGCGATGAGCGTCAGACGGGCCGGGGAACCGGCGACGACCTCCCGGACGACCGAGTACGGCAGGGCCTGGTGGCTGGGAATCCCCTCGGTGAGATCGACCGTCGAACGGGTGGCCAGATGCAGATCGTTGTTACTGCCGACCAGGCCGTGGCCCAGGTAGTAGACGAACAACACGGCTCGCGCCCGCTGTGCCGCTCGGACCAGCGCGGCGCCGAACTCCTGCGGGCCGGAGGGATCGATCAGCACGGTCAGATCGGCCGGGTCCAGCCCCGCCCTGTCGACCAGGCACTGTCCGAGATCGCTGATGGTGCCGGGGACGGCGGGAACATCGGGCAGGCGGGAGCCGGTCGGGTACGTTCCCGAACCGACCAGGAGGACCTGGGTGCCGGGTGCGGCGAGCAGCAGGCCGAGAGGTGGTTCAGTCGCCGCCATCATGGGCCTCGGTGCTCTTGAGCACCTCGACCAGTTGCGTGGTGAGTGCCTGTGTCTCGACCAGATTCAGAGCTTTGACACCCTTGGCGGTCATCTCCACGCGAGTCTCGTTCTCACTGCGGGACAGGGTCAGACTCACTTCTCCGCCGCGCGTTCGCAGCCAGGCGATCAGCACACCCGCCAGCGAGGCCCCCACCCCTCCCGTACCAAGGGCGACCTGCAGCCCGTCGACCACGGGACCGAGAGCATCGGGCGGCGGGTCACCCTCCCTGACCCGGACCTGTCCGCGCAGCTCGGGCTCTTCCTGCAACCAGGAGTGCAGGTTACGGAGTTCGTCCGCGGAGTTCTCGGCTGTGACAGTCACCAGCACGTTCAAATTGGCACTCCAGAATTCCTGGGCCCCCGCACCGCTACTGCGACCACCGCGTAACTCGACGCGATTTCCTCTAGGTGGTATGGCCACCAGTTTGACCTAGGCGCCTATGGAAAGTCACCGCCTTCGGCATTTTTAGCGGTTCTCAATCGAGGTCAAGTCTCCGGCACAGGAGATCATGCGGGGGCGCCACCCACCTCTCGGCCGGGTACTCCTGGCGAGCTCGCACATCGGGCCGCGAGGATCGCCGCCGAGCGGGCGGTGAACGAGCGATGGGAGCGACGTGGCGATGTGCGGGAGGGCCACACCGGCGGCGCCGATCCGGCGCGCCACGCGTGAGCCGATGCGGCCAGGTCAGTCGGCGAGGGCTGCCGCGATCAGCCGTCCGGTGCCGGAGAGCGGGGTGATCAGTTCGTCGGAGAGGCCGTAGCGTCGCTGCCAGTCGGCGGGGTCGTGGTGGCTCACCCAGACGCGTTCCCGGTCATCGGCCCAGACCAGTGCCTTCGACGGCAGTTCCAGGCCGAACAGCGGATTGGCGACCATGGCCGGTGTGCCCGCCCGAGGGGGGCACACCGGCCAGGGTGGCCACGCGAGCCGAGCACATCATGGCGCGTCGGAGAGATCGCCACCGAGGAACAAGCGAGATCATCTGACGTGTTGGCCGATGAAGGACCTGACGACCTGGAGGTTTTCCCATGAGCAGTGAGACTCCGAACATCGGGCGGTACGGCGTCTTCAGCGGGTTGGCCTGGCAGGAGGCGGGGGTGCGGGCCGAGGCGGCCGCCGAGTTGGAGGAACTCGGCTTCGGCACGATCTGGCTCGGTAACAGCGGTGTCGAGAAGGCCGCCGACGTCGTGGGTGCCACGTCCCGGATCGTGGTGGGCACCTCCATCCAGAGCATCTGGCACCACGACGCCGCCGACACCGCCGAGCGGTACGCCGAGCTGGAGGCGGCCCACCCCGGGCGTTTCCTGCTGGGTCTGGGCGTCAGCCATCCCGAGGCCACCGACGTCTACCGGCGCCCGTACGGCGCCATGGTCGCCTACCTCGACGCCCTGGACCGGGCCCCGGCCCCGGTGCCGCAGGGCCGCCGGCTGCTGGCGGCGCTGGGGCCGAGGATGCTGGGCCTGGCCCGGGACCGGGCGGCCGGCGCGCTGCCCTACCTCGTCACCGCCGAGCAGGTCGCGGCCTCCCGCGAGGTCCTCGGCGAGGGGCCGCTGCTCGTTCCCGAGCTGGGAGTCGTGCTGGAGACCGACCCGGAGCGGGCCCGCACCCTGGCGCGCGGCGGGCTGAAGCTGTACCTGGGGCTGCGGAACTACGTCAACAACTGGCTGCGCGGCGGCTTCACCGAGGACGACCTGGCCGGCGGCGGCAGCGACCGGCTGATCGACGCGCTCTTCGCCTGGGGCGACGAGGAGCGGATCCGGGCGCGGGTCGAGGACTTCCACGCGGCGGGCGCGGACCAGGTGGCGCTGCAGGCCATCACCGCGTCGGGTTTCGACCTGCCCCGCGAGGAGTGGCGCCGCCTCGCCGGGATACTGCGCTGAGGCTTCCTCACGCTGTCGGCGTGAGCCCGGCGAGGCGTCCGGTCAGGAGGAACGTCGGCTCGTCGTGGAGGTGGCCGAGCATGCCGGCCACGACGGGAGCATGTGCCTGGAGGGCGAGCCGCCGGACGGCGGCGGACCGGCGATGGGGACGGACGCTCTCCGTCGCCCGGGACAGGTGGTCCGGTATCCGATGATCACGAGCCCGTCCAGGCCCCGCAGGTGCCGACGTAACCCGTCGGGCCCTTGTTGCAGGCTCGGAAGTGCAGGTCGGAGTACAGGCCGCTGGGAAGAGCACTCGTGGTGAACCCGGTCGTGTGGTCGTCGGCATCATAGGTCACGAAGACGGTTGCGGAGTGGTAGGTCCACGTACTTCCGGAGTACCGGTACCCCTTGAACTGGAGTGCGCCGCCGTAGTTGTCGTTGTAGCAGTCGATGTCGTAGTCCGACAGCGACCCGTTCAGATACACGTCGTACGCCTTACGGCCATTGAAGGTGTTGATATAGGTATAGGTGTAATCGAACGATGCCTGCGTGCAGTCGTTGGCGCTCCTGATCACGAAGTATGTCAGGGCGGAGTGATTGGCGGACGCCGAGGCGGGCACGGCGAGCGCGCCGATGAGGGTCAGTGCGGCGGCCAGCGGGGCGATCCTGCGGGCGAGGCGAGTGCGGAGGGTGGGCATGCGAGACTCCGTACGTGGATGGTGAGGTCCGACTGGGACATCGCTTTCTGGTGCAGAGCAAAGTTAGGTCGTCGTGGCGCGCGGGATGTGACCGCCAGCGCACGTTCCTATGGAGATCAGTGCACTACCCGCCGTTGTCCCGCGTGTGCCTGTAGTCACCGGGCGAGACGCCGTAGGCGGAGCGGAAGAGGCGGCTGAAGTGAGTGCGGTCGCCGAACCCCCAGCGGGCGGCGATCATGTGCAGGGGCAGGCTGTCGAACCGAGGGTCCGTCAGATCGCGGCGGCAGCGTTCCAGTCGGGCCTGGCGGATGTGGGCCCTGACGGTGGGGCCACCGCGTGACTGGAACAGCCGATGCAGGTAGCGCAGGCTGATGTGGTGCGCCGCGGCGATGACCTCCGGGCTCAGCTCCGGGTCCGAGAGCCGCCGCTCGATGAAGTGGTCGATGCGCTGGAGCAGGACCTGCAGGTGGGTCTCGGGGGTGAGCGCGTCGGACGCGTCCAGGCGGTGCGCGAGGGTGGCCGCCACCAGGTCGAGGGTGATGCCGGACAGGGCGGTCTCGTCCGCTCCGGTGTAGCCGTCCGTGTCCCTCATCAGCTGGGACAGGTGGGCGGCCAGCACCGCGCCGATGCCCCTCCGGGTGCAGATCGGCACCGCGGCGAGCCGATCGACGTTGTCGGCGGCCAGGCCCGGCAGGGCGCGCGGGAACTGCACGACCAGTGACCGCGCCGGCTCTTCCTGCGAAGATCGCCATCCCTGGCTGGGGTGGGAGGTGCCGCAGAAGGCGAACTCCCCGGCGCGGTAGAGGATGGAGCGACCTCGGTAGGCGAGGCCGGCCGAGCCGTTCAGGTTGAGATTGAGCAGATACATCTCCGGATCGTTCTCGCGGATCAACTTGAGAGTTCGGGCCACCTGGAGTGAGGGGTAGGAGAGCAGCGACACCTGGACCTCGCCCAGTTGCCACACGCGCATCGTGGCCGCGAAGTTGTCCTCGTGTTCGCTGCGGCCCCAGGCGCGCACGTGCGTCCGAGTGACCATCTCGAACCAGCAGGGGAAACGGTCCCTGGCCGGCAGGTCGTGGGTGTGGAAGGTCATCGCACTCAATGGCTTCTTCTTCCGGCCGTGCCGCCGCTCCCTGCGGCCTCGGGGGAGACGCGTCAGAGTATCGACTTCCCGCTGGGGAACCGGTGGAATCATCATGGCGGTGTATGGTCGCGGGCCGTCGACTCGTTCCTGTTCGCGGTGATGCCGCGCAGGGGGACCCGCGGCTCGGGGAAGCGTCGAGGTTCGTGTTCGAGACAGCGGACGATCATTCCTGCCCACGTGCCGCCGGACCGGATCGGTGTGAGCGCGGACGGGCGGAGCTCGTCGAACACGCCGGGAGCCGGCGGTTCGCTCACCGGCGCCACGGTATCCCCGTGGTAACCACCGCTCCGGATAGCGTCCGGGTCGGCGGCCGGAACCTGGGATCCGGCCCTGACGACAGGAGTGTTCCGATGAGCGAGATCGTGATTTTCGGGGCCGGCGGCCGGGCCGGGCGTGCGGCCGTGGCCGAGGCGCGCGGGCGTGGCCACCGGGTCACCGCCGTCGTCCGTGACCCGGCCGAACACGGAGACCTCGCGGCCGAGGGCGTACGGGTCGTCGCGGGCGATGTCACCGACACGTCCGCCATCGCCAGGATCGCCGCGGGTCACGACGGTGCGATCAGCGCCGCCTGCGACATGGGCGTCGACCCGCACGACTTCTTCACCGGCTCGGCGCGGGCCCTGGTCGACGGTCTGGGACAGGCCGGAGTGGGGCGGCTGGTGGTGGTCGGGCTGGCCTCCGCCCTGGAGACCTCCTCCGGGGTGAAGCTGATGGACACCCCCGGCTATCCCCAGGAGTACCGATCGTTCTACCTGGGACACGCCGCCGGGACGGACACGTTGCGCGCGGCCGAGACCACTCTCGACTGGCTGGTCGTCAGCCCGGCCGGCGACTTCGACCACGGCGGTACGCGCACCGGCCGGTACCGGACGGCCCCGGCGGACGCGGCCAGCCGCATCTCCTACGCCGACCTCGCGATCGCGCTGCTCGACGAGATCGACACCCCGAGGCACAGCCGCACGCATCTCGGCGTCGAGGAGGGCTGAGGGAGACAGTCCGGACGACTGGGTGCCCGGCTTCTGGAAACCGGAGGCCGGGAAGTCCTGGCAGGCGCACGTCGAGCCGGGCCCGCGGACACCTCGCCGGAGCGGCGGCCCGCGTTTCTCGGGAAAGACAACGGGCAGCACCCTAATATGCGCCCTAAAATGGATAATTCGGTCACGGTGACTCTCTGTGAGGACGGGCCGCTGTTGATCCGAGGGGTGTTCACGCTGATGACTCAGGACGGGGCCGTCATCGACCCGGGCCGGGCGACGGTGGCGCTGTGCCGCTGCGGGCGTTCGGCGGCCAAGCCGTTCTGTGACGGCTCGCACAAGCGGGTCGGTTTCCGGGCGGCGAGCGAGCCCGACGCGGCGGCCTGAGCGCGCGCCCTGAGCCGGCGGGAGGAGTGCGCGGCGGTCCGCATCCGATGTCCGGCGTAGGGGACCCCGCCGCGAAACAGACGGGCCGCCAGTGCCAGCCAGCTGCACACGGCCCTCTCCAGCAGCCACACCGGGGCGAACAGCGCGGCGGTGAAGGGGAAGACCCGCCGCCCGCCGCCCCTGCGGCGGCCGATCTCGGCCAGCCCCACCGCCAGCCCGGCCGATACGGCGGCACCGGCCAGAACCTTCCGGGAACGCCGGCGTGGCAACCCGGCGGCCAGGGCGGGAACGACGGCGAGGAAGAACGCCATGCGGGCCGGTTGGGCCAGGTCGTCGTAGGCCTGCCGGACGCGCTGGGACCAGAACCGGTGCGGCTCCGGCGGCAGACGGCGGACGTAGAGGTCCAGGGGGCGACACTCGCGACCGCCGTGGGCGCGGATCGTGCGGATGAGTTCCAGGTTTTCGAACAACACGTTCCCGTCGTAGCCGCCCATCTTCAGGAAGGTGGAGCGGCGTACGCCGAACGTGCCGGGGTAGTCGGCGCCGAAGCCGCGGTTGAGCAGGGTCCGGGCGGTGTCCCAGCGGGCGTGCCAGGGCAGGGGGGCGAAGTAGTTCTGCGGCCGGACCAGGTCGGCCCCCTCCAGCAGGGTGTCCAGCCTGGACAGTTCGGCCTCGCCGTAGCGGACGTCGTCGTCGGCGATGACCACGTGTTCGGCGTCGGCCCGGCGCATCCCGGTGATCACGCCGTTGACCTTGCCGTTGGCGAAGCCGAGATCCTCGTCGGGCCGCAGGTGCCACACCAGGCCGTTCCACCGGTGCGCGTGCCGGTCGAACAGGGCGGCCGGGGAGCCGTCGACGACGATGACGCGGACGCTGCGGCCGAGCCGGCGCAGGTAGGCGGTCAGCTCGTCCAGGCCGGAGTCGTCGTCCCAGCGCAACGGCAGTACGTAGTCCAGGTCCATCATCGGCTCCCCGCCACCAGGCCCGCCTCCCGCAGGGAGGAGGCGCCGCGCCGCCAGTTGCCCATGACGTGCTCGGCGAAGAGCCGCTCCAGGGTGAGGGCGCAGGCGGTCCCGTACAGGACGTCGCCGGCGCGTGCGGGGTACTGCCGTACGAACCCGCCGCACATGTCGTGCGCGGCGATCTGCTCGTGGACGGCGTCGGCCTGCACGTGTTCGTCGTAGAAACGCCTCGCCTCCTCGTCCCCGCCCAGTCTCCGCAGGCCCATGGAGTAGCGGCGGTTGGGGATCGAGGAGGTCATCTCGAACGCCGCCAGGTGGCCCAGCAGCGCTCCGAGGTGCCGCCGATGGAGTCCGAACAGCGACATCGCGTTGGAGACGGCCAGTGTGATCGCCGGGACCCGGTCCAGGTAGGCGCCGTAGGAGTCGTCCATGCCCAGGTGGCGCATAGTGGTGCGGAACAGCTCCGAGTGCATCCGCCCGGCGTGCCCGCCGCCGTACTCGTCCGCCTGGATCTCGACCAGGGCCGCCTTGGGGCCACCGTGCAGCCGGGGGATCGCCCAGGTGTGCGGGTCGGCCTCCTTGAGATGGTAGATCGACCGGTGCGCGACGAACTCGCGGAACTGCGCGAGGTCGGCCTCGCGCTGCAGGAAGCCCGACAGGTCGGGCCCGGTGGCGGCGGCCGTCAGCTCGGCCAGGGCCCGGCGAATGGACGCCGAGAAGGTGGGAACAGGGCGCGGCGCCGCCCGCGCGAGACCGTCCTCGAACCGCCGCTCCAGCGCCCCTCTGACCGCCAGCAGCGACGGCTCCCACTCCCACTCCTCGTCCACCTCCGCGAAGCCGCGATAGTGCAGCTCGTAACAGGCGAAAAGCGCGAGCTGGAGATCCTCGTCCTCCAGGGCCGGTGTCCTGGCGGGCACCGGTGGCGGGCCGAACTCATGAGGCGGGCACGCCAGCCGCTCGAAGAGAAGCGCGGTGAGGGGGCCTCGAGGCGCGGGCAGTTGCATCCTGGTCTCCCGAAGGTCTCCCGAAGCGACGATGGATCAATGAAGAACCGGCGAATGGTTCAGTTGAACAAATTGCATCCCTTTTGTGGTAATAACACCCTCTTTGGGCGATAAGTTGGATTTTTAAATGTTCCCTCATCTGCAGAGAACTAACGCGGCCGCGCGGCGGGTTCGCGCCATGTGCCGGGCGGAGCCGGTTGTCTCAGGCGGTGGCCGGCGGGCAGGATCGCACCGATCTCGTCTCACCGGTTTCACCCGGCGGGTCGATGGCGGGCAGCCGGAGCACGAAGCGGGCACCACCGGCCGCGGAGTCCTCGACATGGATGGTGCCGCCGTGTGCGTGGGCGATCTCGCGCGTGATCGCCAGGCCGAGCCCGGCACCGCGCGGGTCGACGCGGCGCGACTTCTCGGACCGGGCGAAGCGCTCGAAGATGTGCTCCCGCTCAGCGGGCGGGACGCCGTCGCCGTCGTCTTCGACGGTCATCTCGGCGACGTCGCCGTCGCGCCGGACTCCGACCATGATCGATCCCTTGACATGCCGCTGCCCGTTGTCCAGCAGATTTGTGAGGATCCGGGAGATCTGGGGTTCCACGCCGTTGACGAACACACCGGATTCAAGCCGAAGCCCGGCCGGAACGCGATCGTGCCGCCGGGCGACGTGCCGCCTCACCACCGCCGCCATGTCCAATGGCAGGCGCGCCGCTGATTCGCCGCACTGTTCCGCCCGAGACAGCGTCAGGAGATCATCGATGATCGATTCAAGGTGGTCGACCTCGCGTAACACCCGGCGGAGCAGGTCGTCCAGATCGGTCTGCCCGCCGTGCAGCCGTGCCTCCTCGATCTGCACGCGGAGGGCGGTAAGCGGGCTGCGCAGCTCATGTGAGACGTCGGAGGCGAACCGGTGCGCCTTCCAGCCGCGCTCAAGGGCACTGTTGATGCCGCGGGCGAGCCGGTTGATCTCCTGCCGGCCCGGGAACTCCGGGATCCGGCCCTCCGGATGACCCTCGTTGATCTCGTCGAGGCGGTCGCAGATCCTCCTCACCGGGCGCAGCGTGGCCATGACGATGCCGCGCATCCTCCAGCCGGCGAGTGCCATCGGCATGATCGTCTGAGCCGCGAAAAGGATACCGAGCAGGCCTGGGACGACAGGCCAGGAGACGCGCCGCGCCCTGTGGCGGGCAGGGGGGTCCGGAGCGGAGCGCACCCGCGCGGCCCCTGGTGAGACGGGGGCAACGCCTCCCGGCACCGGTACCGGTGCCGCCGGGATGGTGATGAGAACGGCGAGCCGCACGCAGGTCGACTGTGCGGGCAGCGGCACGCGCAGGCCGGACATACTCGTGGCCGGTACCCCCGATAAAAGGGCGTACTCACTGCCATAAAAGGATTTGCATGCTCTTTATAAAAGATTTCCTATATGGCTTTTGTTGGACGCCGCGCGGTACGCGCTGGTCACCTCGGACAGCCCGGAGAGGCGGCCCCAGGGGGTCGCGGGCCTGCTGCGAGGCGCGGGCGCCGGGCGCCATGAGTCGCCCTCGCCCCGCTCCGGAGTGTTCCCGGCGCGGCCCCGGTGAAGATCTTGCTGTCCGTGGTGCCGGCCGGGTCTTTGGCGCGCACGCCGCGGGAATGGTGGCGTCATGGAGCTGTTCGCCCCGATGCCGCTGGACGAGTGGCGGGACACCAAGGCCACGCTGCACCGGTTCTGCCAGGTGGTGGGCAAGATCCGGCTCGCCGCCGAGGTCCGGCGCAACCACTGGTGGAACGTGCCGTTCCACCTCACCGGCCGGGGGCTCACCACCCGCCCGATGGGACAGGCGGACGGCAACCCGATCTTCACCATCGACTTCGACTTCGTCGGCCACCAGCTGCTCGTCACCGAGCTGGACGGCCGGGCGACGTCGTTCCCGCTCTACGGC
Organism: Streptosporangium sp. NPDC049644; assembly: GCF_040675205.1. Classification (NCBI taxonomy): domain Bacteria; kingdom Bacillati; phylum Actinomycetota; class Actinomycetes; order Streptosporangiales; family Streptosporangiaceae; genus Streptosporangium; species Streptosporangium sp. NPDC049644. Next base: position 58,065 of record NZ_JBFAOJ010000034.1, read on the forward strand.
CAGTCGGTGGCGTCCTTCTACCACCGGGTCATGCTGGCGCTGGCGGAGCTGGACGTGCAGGTGGACCTGGACCGGCCGTGGCCGTTCGACCTGCCCGACTCCGGGCGGCCGTTCGTCGAGGACACCGAGCACGCGGCCTACGACCCCGTCATGGTCATTCGTTACTGGCAGGTCCTCAGCCAGGTGAACCTGGTGCTGGAGGAGTTCGCCTCGGGCTTCTCGGGGAAGATCAGCCCGGTGCACCACTTCTGGCACACCTTCGACATCGCCTGCAGCCGCTTCTCCGAACGCCGGGTCGACCAGCCGCCCTCGGTCGACTCCGTGACGAGGGAGGCCTATTCACGGGAGGTGATCAGCTCCGGCTTCTGGTTCGGCGACGACGCCTTCCCCGAGCCCGCCTTCTACTCGTACACCGCCCCCGAGCCCGAAGGGCTGGAGAACGAGCCGCTGAGGCCCGAGGCCGCGGAGTGGATCGAGCAGCGCGGCGGCCACCTGGCAGTGCTGCGCTACGACGACGCCCGATCAGCGGCCGACCCCCGCGTCGCGGCACTGGCCTTCTACGAGAGCGCCTACCAGGCCGGAGCGCGGCGTGCCGGTTGGGACATCGCCCGGCTCGCCTGCCCCGGCGGGATCACCGACCCGCAGCTGAGGACCGGCCCCTGACCGGGCCGGCCGTCGGATCGGGTGTCCGCCGGCCCTGCCGGCGGCGAACCGGGGGAAACCCCGGATCACGCTGAGTGACCCGGGGTTTCCCGCTCGGTGTGGTCGTGTGGTCGTCGGTGGCTCAACCGCGGAGATCGAAAGCGCGGACGGTGGTCTGCTTGATGGTGTTGCCCGCCTTGTCCCAGGCCTCGACCTTGAGGGTGACGGCGCCCTTGGTGCGCTTGAGTGCGGGGTAGCGGGTGGTGGCGGTGTAGGTCCCGTCCTTGCCGCGCTTGACGGAGACGGGGGTGTAGGTGGCGCCGTCGTCGGTGCTGGCCCACAGCTTCAGGCCGGTGATGTCAGGCATCTTCGAGGGGGACGGGGAGTGGTAGGGGGAGACGGTGAAGGTGTGCGTACGGTCGGCGCGGACGCTGTTGGCGGCGTCCAGGGTGTCGCCGAGGTCGTAGCCGACGAACACGACCGGGGCGGGCCTGCAGGGCTCCGCCGTGCCGTACAGCACTTCCAGGGAGCAGAAGGATCCGGGCAGTCGCTCGGCCTTGACCGGCGTGGTGAAGGTCCATTCGGTGTCGTTCCGGTCGTTCTTGGCGGTCAGCCGGTAGCTGCCGGGGCTGTCCGGCAGGCTGAAGAGCGGCATGAAGTCGGTGCCGCCGACGGGGGTGCGCGGGATCTCCTTTCCGTTCTGGTAGAGGCGGACGTCGAACCCCGGCTTGGACAGGTCGGTCGTCGGCCAGTAGTCGCCGTTGTACCTCCTGGTGCCCGGCGAGCCGTAGCTGGGCTCGAACTCCGCCCACAGGCTGTCGCCCTGGACGCAGATCATGCACCGGAAGAACGAGCCGATGTTCGCGCCCGGCCTGGCGAGCCTGTAGACCTTGTCGGAGCCGGTCGCGGCGCCGGGCGTGAACGGGGTGGTCATCCAGGACTGCCGGGTGCGGACCGGCTTGTCGAACACCTCCAGGGCCCACTGCGGGACCCGGTCGTCCATCGGCGCGCCGCGCATCTCCTCCATGCCGTGCGACCAGAGGACCCCGGAGTCGAGCGGTCCGACCCAGTCGCGGCGTTCCCGCAGGGTGAGCCGGGGGCCGCCCCACCCGGAGACGGATGTCGACATCGGCATGACGTCGTCGGGCTTCTGCGCGTACCGCCAGTCGTTGTAGCGCGTGGGAGCGACGATGTGGGGGTTCAGGTCGATCCGGGCCAGGTCGCGCTCGGCGAAGGTGTAGTGCAGCGAGCGGGGCACCCGGCCCTCCTCGTAGGGGGCGAAGGTGTAGGTGTAGGGCGACTCCTCGGTGCCGGTCACCCGTACGGTGACCGGCTTGCCGTCGGTGAGCCGCTCGCGCAGGCCGAGCGCCTCACGGGAGGGCAGGGACACGGTGGGGAGACCGATGGGCTTGGCCTCTCCGGTGAACGGGGCCTGCGTGAAGCCCAGCGGGATCGCGCAGCCGGTCCCGGGCTGCGGGAAGTGCGCTATCGCGGCCGCGCCGGCGTCGCGGATCGGGCCGATCCGCTCGATCTGGACTCCGCACATGGGTCCGGACAGACCCGTTGACATCGGCGCTTCCACAAGGACGAGCCTGCCGCGCAGGTCGCGGCCCGCGATGTCCTCGGGCCTGCCCTCGCCGACGTCGACGACCTCCAGCTCACGGGTGCCGGTGAACGGCCGGAAGTCGGGGAAGCCGTCGTACTGCTCGTGCACCCCGTAGGTGTTGACGCCGTGCATCGCGGAGGCCGGGTGCAGGGTGAGCCCGCCCCGCCCGCGCACGCTCATCTCGACCTCGGGCCTGCCGAGGGTGAAGCGGGTGTGGAAGCGGAAGGCGCCCTTGGTGACCTTCTCCGTGGGCAGGGCCCACAGCCGGGACCAGGTGCGGCCGGGCCAGGTGAATCCCAGGTAGGCGCCGCCGTTGGCCACGGTCCGCTGGTAGGCCACGTAGGGAACGTTGCTCAACGGTTCGGCCGGCTGCGGGGTGGTGAAACGGACCTCGGTCAGTTTCCGGGCGTCGAGCGTGATCTCGGTGTCCCCGGTGACGGTGAGCTCGGGCACGGACAGGAGCGCCAGGTTGTCCCGCTCGTCGTCGCCGACCCAGGTCAGCACCTGCGTCACGCTGATGACGCCCTGCGGGACGCGGGTGACCGTGGTCCCCTCGGCGGTCAGGGCGACACCGCCGAGGACGCCCTTGCCGCCGGACACGTCGATGGTGTCCTGGGCCAGGGGGGTGCGGGGCCTGCCGTCCCTGCCCAGGGTGTGGATGGTCAGCGTGGCCTTGGGCGCCTCGCGCACCACGCCCACCGGGATACGCAGCTGGACGCCGTCGGCGGTCGCGGTGACGGCGCCGGTGTAGTTGTCCAGGCCGGCCAGGGACTTGGGGTCGATGGTGGCGGTGGTGGTGGCGGTGCCCGCGGCGGGCACGGTGAGGGTCGTCCCGGCGAGGGTCAGCGCGCCCTCGACCGCGCCGCCGTCCGACTTGTTCAGGACGGGGGTGAGGGTCAGGGTGACCGGCCGGCCGCCCAGGTTGGTGTAGGTCAGCTCCCGCGTCACGGGTTCGGCGTCGCTCTCGATGGCGCCGAAGTCGGCCCCGGGGGTGACGGCGAAGACCTGCTGGGTGTACGCCCTGGCCACGTCGACCCGGCCGGCCCCCTGCTTGAACACGCTGAGCGCGTCGTCCCTGGCGGTCGACATGAGCGCGGCCTTGATCTGCGGGCCCGTCCAGTCCGGGTGCCGCTGCGCCATGATCGCGGCGGCTCCGGCGACGTGCGGGGTGGCCATCGAGGTGCCGTTCGCGGCCGTGTAGTGCTCGTTGACCGGGCTGCCCATCGTGGTGCCCGCGGCGCGTGCCGCGGCGATGGCCACGCCAGGGGCGGCGACGTCCGGCTTGAGGCCGCCGCCGACGCGCGGTCCCTGGCTGGAGAAGGCGGCCCACGCGTCGCTCTTGTCCACGGCGGCCACGGTCAGCGCGGCGTCGGCCGTGCCGGGGGCGGAGACCGTCTCGGCGCCCGACGCGCCGGAGTTGCCCGCGGCGATCACGAACAGCGCGCCGGTGGCGGCGCTGAGCGTGTTGACCGCCTGGCTCATCGGGTTGGTCCCGTCGGTGGGACCGCTGCCGAGGCTCATGCTGATCACCTTGGCGCCGGAGGCCGCGGCCCACTCCATGCCCTCGATGGCCTGGGAGTCGGTGCCGGAGCCGTCGTCGGCCAGCACCTTGCCGACGATCAGCCGGGCACCGGGCGCGACGCCCTTGTACCTGCCGTCGGCCGCGCCGGAGCCGGCGATGGTGGAGGCGACGTGGGTGCCGTGGCCCTGGCCGTCCCGCACCTCCTGGCCGGGGATGAAGGACCTGCTGTCGGCGATCCGGTCGGCGAGGTCGGGGTGCCCGGCGTCGATGCCGGTGTCCAGGACGGCGACCTTCACACCGGTGCCGTCGTGCCCGCCGGCCCACGCCTGCGGCGCGCCGATCATCGGGACGCTCTCGGCGAGGTCGGCCTTGACCTTGCGGTCCAGCCACACCTTGGCGATGTCGCCGCGCAGTGTGTCCGGCACGTTGGCCGGTCCGGCGAGCCCGTTCGCGCCCTTCTTCTCGGGTACGGCCCGCACCGCGTTCCAGAACGCGCCCGCCTCGGCCTTGGTGACCTGGAGCGCCGAGGCGTTGACGCTCTCCAGGGTGAGCACCGGCTCGCTGGCCGGGATGGCCTTGGCGGCCGAGGCGACGGCCTTGTCGGTGTGCTGCGGCGGGTACTGCACGATGACGGGCAGCTGCTTGGTCTTGTCGTCGGTGTAGCCGTTCTCGGCCAGGTAGGTGACGTTGAACAGCTCCCGGTCCAGGCGGCCGGCGTTGACGGCGGGCAGGGCGTCGCTGGGGGTGACGTACACGCCCTTCGGGGTGGCCAGCGTGGACAGCTGGGCACTGGTGCCGTCGGGGCGGACGCTCGGCTCGGGGCGCACGGCGTACTTGCCGCCGCCGGCGTCGCTCAACCTCACCCTGTCCCCGGTGACCAGGGTGACCGTGCGGTCACCCTGGCCCAGTCCGGTCAGCGCGATCGGGCCGGGGGCCGGCTCCGTCGCCGGGGTGGCCGGCGCGGGCTCCTGTTCCTGGGCGAGGGCGGCCGTGCCCGGCGCCACCAGGGTGCCCAGCACCATGACCGAGGCCGCCAGGAGCGATCCTCCGTGCGCCACCTTCCGTCTCGTGCCGGTTCGAGCGGTGATTCGGGCAGGGATTCGAGTGGGGGGATGGCCGGGGGTGCCGTCCGGCGGGGGCTGGTCGGGGGACATGTGTGCGGACATGCGGAACCGCCCTTTCGGGGGTGGGGCTGGAGAGGTCAGAGGGGTTCAAACCCCTCGGGGGTGTCGTCGGGGAGTTCGGCGGCCGCCTCATCCGGCGGGGCGGCGGGGGATGCCCGCCCTTCCTGGTCCGCGTCGGCCTTGGGGGCGGCATCGGCCGGGCGGCCATCCATGGAGTCGGTTTCGGACATGCCGTTAGCGTCGCCTGCGCGGCACGTCGGGACTATGGGTAGGGCCCCCCATTCGGAGGGCCGTAATGGGGTGGGGTACTACGGGGGTGGGCGGTGTAGCCCGAATCCGTGCCCGGCTCAGCGACCGTCGCGGTCGCCGCCCAGGTGCATCCCGAGGGCGGCGCGGGAGCGGAGTCCGAGCTTGCGCAGCGCGGCGCCGAGGTGCTTCTCCACCGTTCTGGGGGACACGAAAAGCCGCTGGCCGATTTCCCGGTTGGTCAGTCCGGCGGCGGCCATTTCGGCGATCTCCCGTTCCCGGGGAGACAGCCCGTCGCCGTAACCCTGCGGGCCGCCTGGGTATCGCCCCTTCACCGCCACCCCGTACCTGCGGGCCAGCTGCGCGGCGCGGTCCAGATCCCACCGGGCGCCCAACGCCTGAAACGTCGTGATCGCCGCGCGTAGCGGCTCCTCGGCCCGCGTGTCCGCGGCGGCGAACAGGCGACCGGCCGCCTGTTCACGGGCCTGGGCCGCCTCGTACCGGGCGCCCAGCCGGTCGTAGGCGGATCCGGCCGCCAGGAACCGCTCCGCGGCGGCCGTAGGGCCGGCCGCCAGATGCCCGCGCGCGTGCGCCAGCGCGGCCGGAGCCAGCGGGGCGTCCAGGCCGTCGAGTCGCGCCGAGAGCCGGGTGATCAGATCGGCGGCCTCGTCGTGCCTGCCCACGCCGGCCATCGCCTCGGCCAGCGCGGGCACCGCCCGTACCGCCAGCGGCCAGAGCCCCTTGGTCTCCCACACGGTGACCGCCGCGCCGGTCACCGCGAGCGCCGCCTCGGCCTCGCCGCGCGCGCTGGACAGCCGGAGGAATCCGGTCACCGACAGCGGGAGCAGCTCGTAGCCGCCTAGGTCGACGGTGCGCCGGACGACATCGTGCAGGTCGCGCCGGGCGACGTCGAGTTCGCCGTGCCCGAGCGCCAGGCAGGCCGCGACCGTCTCAGCGGTGATCCTGTCGAACGGGCGGCCGCCGTACTCGTCGAGAAGCAGCGCGGTCTCCTGGTCCAGCCCGGTCCACGTACCCCGGCAGTAGGCCAGGACCAGAGCGACCAGCCGGCAGCGGGCCAGCGGCTCCCGGGAGGACTCCGCACCGGCCGCCTGCGACGCGGCGGTCAGGAGTTGGTCGGCGAGCTCGAAATACCCGGTGCAACACGCGCTCTCCGCGATGGACCGGTAGGCGTTCACCTCCTGGCGATGCCGCGGCCGGCCGCCGGTCCGGCGGCGGACGTCGTCGGTCAGCGCGGCCCAGCGCCGGTCGCCGAATCCGCTCAGCGAGGTCGCGACCTTGCCGAGCACGAAGACCTCCTCGACCGGATCGCCTATGGCGGGCACCACTTCCAGGGCCCGGTCCAGCCACACGGTGTGCTCGGCCAGCGGCACGGCCGCGTCCATCGGCCTTCCGAGTGCCGCCATCACCCACGCCGCGAGTTCGGGCCGGTCCCCGAGGTCGTCGACCGCCGCGATGAAGGCGCGCCGCTGCGCGCCGGGGGCGTCGCCGAGCCGCTCCTGCAGCAGGCCGATCAGGAAGTGCAGCTGCCCGCGCAACGGCCCCGGCTGCTCGGACTCCAGAGCCTCCGACAGCAGGTCGATCACCTCCGGGGGGCGCAGCACCTGGCCGGCGGCCCAGCCCAGCCGCACCGCCAGGTGTCCCCGGCGTTCGGGCTCCAGCGGGGCGTTCCGCAGCACGTCCTCCAGAATCCGCACGGCCTCGGCGTCGTCGCCCAGCTCCGACGCCTGGTCGGCGGCCTGCTCTGCGGCGTCCACCCACTCCCGCAGCAGACCGGCCTGGCGCAGATGGTGAGCCTCCTGCCCCAGCGGCACCGGCTTCACCGAGCGCACGGCGGCCGCCGCCCGGGTGTGCAGGTCCTGCCGCCGCCCCAGGGGGACTCCCCCGTACACCGCCTGTGCGGCCAGTACGTGCCGGAAGGCCACCGTCCCGTCCTGCTCGGCCAGCAGCCCCGAGACCAGCAGCTCATCCAGCCCGGCCACGGTCTCGGCCCGGGACAGCCCGCCCACCTGGGCCAGCACCGCCACCTGTACCGGCACCTGCAGCACCGCCGCGGCTTCGGCCACCCCGCGCGCCGCCGCGGACAGTCGGCCCACCCGCTCGCGCACCGAGTCACGGACCCCCGGCGGCACGTCCAGTTCCGCCAGCGCCTTACGCGCCCATCGCCCGCCGCGCAGCTGGATCAGCGCACCTCGTTCCCGCAGCAATGCCAGCAGTTCCTGTACCGCCAGCGGCAGGCCCGACGACAGCTCGTGCAGGTGCGCCCCGAAGTCGGGGGTGACGTTCTTCGTGTCCAGGATCGACGCCGCGAGCACGCCGGTCTGTTCGGCGTCCAGGGCCTCCAGCACGACATGGTGGTGGAAGACCGAGTCCGGGAGACGGCCCGTCGCCTCCCGGACCCCGGCTCCGACCTCCTCACCCCGATAGACGAGCACCACCGACATCCGGTCCGGCAGGGCCGCCAGCAGGTAGGCGAGGAACTCGACCGTCTGCTCGTCGGCCCAGTGCAGGTCCTCCATCACCAGCACCAGCGGTCCCAGCGCGCTCAGCACCTCGCTGAGACCGCGGAACAGCCGGTGGCGTTCGGCCGCCCGGTCGTCCAGCGGCTCCAGGGGAGGCGGCAGCACTCCCGTCAGCTCCGGCAGCAACCCTCGCAGGGCACCCGTGACCGGCGACAGCTCGGCCCGCGCCAGCAGCTCGCCTGTGCCGCGCAGCGCCTCCACCACCGGCCCCAGGGGAAACGGCTCCCGGATCCGCCGGGCGCCCCCGACGAGGAACAGGCGACCCGCCGCATCAGGGTGGGCCGCCATCTCCGTCACCAGCCGGGTCTTACCGATGCCGGCCTCTCCCTCCAGTACCACCACGGCGGGCGGACGGCTCATCGCGGTCACCAGACGCCGTAACTGGTCCTCACGTCCCACCAGAACCGGAGAGATCACCCGTCCCGCGCCCGTACCCCCGTCCATCGCCATCCGGCACGCCTCCACTCACCCGGCACAGCTCCACAACGGTCATCCGGACTCCAAGCCCTGAACCGTTACGATCCGGATCATTCAAACAGCAAGCCCCCGCCGCCACTACCGCCCCTCCTCGTGACATCGCCCGCGGTCGCTGCTCCGCACGCCGGGTCGACCAGCCGCCCACCAGAGCGCCCACCGGACCCTGAGCGGCGGTACGTCGTTCAGGGACCGATCCAGCGGACCAGGTCGTCCAGCGGCAGGCGGCCCGAGGGGATCGCGGACCTGCCGCGGGGCGCGGGCGCGGGGTAGCCGACGGAGATGGCGGTCCTGACCCGCCATGGAGCCTCGACGCCGACCATCCGGCCGGCCCGCTCGGCGTTGGGCGCGGGGAAGAACGAGGCCGGGCAGCTGCCCAGGCCGAGGTCGTGCGCGGCGAGCATGAGGTTCTGCGCGGCCCGGCCCGCGTCGAACTCCGCGTCCTCGCCGCCGGTGCCGTGGTCCACCGCGAGCAGGACGACCACCGGAGCGGCGGCCAGGTGAGCCGCGTAGCCTCCCAGCAGGCTCAACCTCCGCTGCAGGCCGCGATCCCTGACCACGACGAACCTCCACGGCTGGCGGTTGCGCGCCGACCCGGTCCAGCGCGCCGCCTCCAGCACCCGCACGAGGTCGCCCGTCGGCACCGGTGTGCCGGCGAACCACCGGGTGGCCCGCAACGGCCCGCCCCTCTGCCCCACACCCATCTCCCCGATCTCCTGCTCCGGCGACGTCCTGAGGCTAGCGGTCGCTCCACTTGATCTCGTAGGGCTGGAGGGCGAACGACTTTCCGTCCACGGTCGTGGTGATCTTCGCGTCGGTGGTGTTGACCATCAGCAGCCGCCGCGGCTGCGCGAGCACCCGGACCTTGGGGTCGGAGGAGGTGACGTGCTCCAGTTCGGCTCCGGCGGGGAACCAGGTGGTGAAGTCGGCCACCAGCTTGCCGGTCGGGAGCTCGGCGCCGGTCCGCGGGTCCCACATGCAGCCCTGGCAGGTGCCCGTCTTGACCTGCGGATTCCAGTACAGCGCGGTGGCGGCGCCGCTCTCGGCGAACTCGATCATCGAGGCGGCCTGGACGGCGAGCCGCATCGGCTCCGGCCAGATGGTGTCGTCCTCGGGGACGAAGTACCACTCCGACCACCAGACCGGCAGGTCGCCGGTCTTGTCGCGCAGCCAGGTGGTGACCGCGCCGAACTTGCTCAGCGCTCCGAACGCGTCGGGCAGCAACTCGTGGGCGTCGGTCAGCGAGGCGCCGTCGACCACGATGAAGTCGGCGCCCTTCTTGTTCTTGAACCAGTAGTTGAAGGCGTCCAGGGCGTTCTGGTTGACGACTCCCCAGCTGCCGCGCAGCTCGGACTCGCCGGTCCTGTTGCTGTCGAAGCCGAGGTAGGGGCCGCCGATCTTGGCGTCGGGCCGGACCGCCTTCACCGCGTCGTAGACCTTGTTGTAGAGGTCGGTGTAGCCCTTGAAGTCAGCGGGCTTGGAGTGGTCCTTCCAGAAGCCCTTGAACTCGTTCCAGACCATGAAGTACTCGACGTCGCGGTACTTCGCGGCGACGGTCGCCGACAGCTTGGCGAAGTCGTCGAAGTGCTTGGGATAGGGGGCGTCCTCCAGGTGTTCGGCCCAGGCCGAGTCCTCGGTCGGTCCCTCGGGGCCGCCCTTCATCCAGTCAGGGGCGCAGCAGAGCGTGATGATCTGTGTGCCGCCGGACCGCCTCATGAGGTTCGTCCGGCTGTCGAGGTCCTCCCAGTAGAACTCCTGCGGGCGCGGTTGGGGGTTGAGCGCCCCGAACCCCATGATGTGCTGGTTCTGCAGCATCGGGGTCCGGGCAAGTGTCCGGCTCACCTCCTGCTCGAACTGCGGGGTGACGTTGTTGGCGCTGACCCCCGTGTGGGTGAACCCCCAGCGAGGCCACGCCGGGTCCACCGCCGGCGCTTTCTGGATCTTGCCGCTGGACGCCGTGGTCGAGGGGGCGGACGCCGCCGTCGAGGGGGCGTCGGCCTGTCGCGTGGCGGTGACCGCCTGGTCCGGGGCGCTGCCGAAGGAACAACTCGCCGCCATCATCGCCGTCGCGATGACTCCCGCGGCTGAGGCGACCACCCGCCCAGGACGCCACCATGTCGATCCCTCAGTACTCGATGACACCTGATCCCCACTCGATCTTCGCCGTCTGCTTTGCCCAGAGGGTTCCACAGGCGGAGTAAAAGCGGCGTATGGGGAAGCGGTTCGCAGGTAAACGTTATGACGGATCCGAAGGCGGGCGTGCTCGCCGGTCACCGCGGGCCGTCGCCGCCTTCGCGGTGTCGTCGTGAGCCAGGCCGAGGGCCGGTTGCCTACGACGACACCGCCATCACGAGCCTTCTGTCACAACAGGTCGTGCCACACTCCCGGTATGAGGCCCAGCCCTGATCCGGAGGCGCCCGTCAGGGTGTAGACCAGCCGCTGCCCGTCATCGGTCAAGCTGATCAGCGAAGGTTGGGTGAGCGCGGATCCACCGGCGATGTGTGTCATGCCGCCGACCCGATAGGTCCGCAGGCTGTGGAGGGCGTCGCCTATGCCGCTCCCGGTTTTGGTGCGCTGGTGGTATGCCAGCACCTGGCCGTCCCTGTTCAGGGCCTCCGGTGTCGCCCACTCCTGGTGGGCGGAACCACCCTGCCCGGAGGTGTCGCTGACGAAGGGCATCACGATGTCCGCGCGGGTGACGGGGCCGGTGCCGAGTCGTTTCAGTGCCAGGCCGCTCACCAGCGGTTCCGATGCGGGAGAGCGGTTCCACCAGGTGTAACTGACCGCCACGGTGCTCCCGTCACCGGAGATGATCGGATTCGACACGCGGGGTACGGCGCTGTCGCTGGTGACCTCGGTCCGGGTGCCCGCGGCGGCGTCGAACACCCATACCCGCCAATGGTTGCCCCCGTTGCGGTTGTCGATGGTGCCGTACGCCACCTTCGACCCGTCGTCGGACATGGTCGCGCTGAGATCCAGGCACTTCTCGTCGGCGGCACCGGTGGTGCACTCCTCGTCCATCCGCTGCGGGGCGCCACCGGCGACCTGACGGAACGCGTTGAACTGGGCAGTGGTGCCCGCCAGCTTTTTCCGGTACAGCACGACGTCGCCGTTGTCGCTCACCCCGTACGGGGCCAGATCGGTTCCTGGACTCCAACTCGTGCCGGCGTTGACGCGGTGCACGATCAGGTTGCTGCCGTTCAGGAAGGCCACCGCGTTCCCGTCACGACTGGCCTTGAAGATGTAGGCCGAGGTCACCGCTTCTCCGGTCAGCCCTCTGGAGACGACGATACGTTCCGTGGTGGTCGTGTCGTAGCGGAAGAGATAGAGGTTGTAGTTCGCGGGATTGGCCACCGGGGCGACCGCCAGATTGCTTCTGCCCTGGGTGAGGTAGAACAGGTATCGGCCGTCGCCGGAGATGACTCCCAAGGACGAGTTGGTGGAGTCGGGCCGGCCGCGGGGCACCTCGTTGCTGGTCGCCAGGTCGTTGCCCTGCGTCATCGGTGCGGGGAAGGTGAGGTCGAGGGTGGTGACCTCCTCGCTCTCCGAAGGGAGGCTGGTGCCCTGCGCGTTCCGCGCGTACACGGTTATCCGGTACGTTTCGCCAGGCGCGAGATTCTGCACGAGCGCGTGCGTGGCGTTGCCGGGCGCGTAGGCCGTTATGGCATCGGAGGCGTCGTCGGAGGCCGTGGGTTGTGCGATGACGACGTAGCCGCTGATCGCGCTGCTGCCCTGTGACACCGGTCGCTGCCAGCTCGCGGTGATCGACCGTTGCCCTGGGCGGCTCCATCCGTCCCGGCGAGGCGCGCTGGGCGTGCCGTAAGCGGTGCCGACCTCCACCGCCGCCCGGGCACGCAGTTCGGGGTGGCCGCCGGTGGCCGGACTGACCACCTCGATCTCGGCCACTCCCTGCTCCGTGCCCGCGGTGTACAGCCCGTCCTGGTTGATGGTGCCGGGGCCTTTGAGCACCGCCCAGTTCTTGGTGACGTTGTCGGGGTAGCCGGACACCGTGGCGTCGAACTGGAGACTCAGTCCGGGCGCCACCTGGCCGACCTGAGGGTTGATCTTCAGGCCCTGGAAGGTGTCCCCGCAGACGAGTGACTTTCCGGCAAGGGGTATGAGGTCGGGATTGCGCCACGGCGAGTACGTTTTGTGGAAAATCCGTGCGTCCAGTGCGGCGCCCACCCTCACCAGGCCCGCGAGCTCGCACCACGGATTCTGGGTGGTGCTCGTCTTCAGGTCGAATCTGGGGAATGTGAAGGTCAGCGCGGGGCCGACTCCTCCATATAGCATGAGCGCGACATCGGTCTCTATCCCCGTGCTTATCTGGCCGTCGCCGTAGAGACCCACACAGTTCACCACCGAAGGTCCGGTGCAGTCGTCAAGCCAGAACCCCGGCCCCTCGTTCTCGAAGATCTCACAACCGTTCTCCGTGGCGGTACCGGAGGCGGTGCACCGGACGCCTACCTCCCTGTCGAGGTGGGCCGCGTAACTCAGGCCGACCGACACCTCGCCGGACACCGTGTAGTTGATGTAGAAGCGGGTGCAGACCTTTACCGGAACACCCCTGATCTTGACTTTGAAGCACGGGCCCTTCACCACGCCCAGGGTGAGCTTCTCCTGGAATCCCCTCCTGAATCCGTGGTCCAGCCGGAGCTCCGACGAGAGCTTGACGCTGGTCTCGGTGACCACCTTGGGGTGGTAGTTGAGGATATTGCTGGTGAGGGTGTTGGTGATCTTGAAAGAGGGGTCCACAGTGACCCAGCCGTTGAGCTGGGTGGTGGTTCTGCCCCTGTCCCGCAGCGTCCAGCTGAGGTCGACGACCAGCACTCCCGGTGGCCTGATGAACGCCCTGGGGGTGCCGGGACCGGCGGCGGCCACCCGCGCGCCGGGACCGGCCGGGATGAACTCCATCTGGTCGGCGTCCAGGCGGGCGTCCATCGAGAAGGCGGCGTCGGTGAAGATCTCGTCGAGGGACGACGTCGTGGTGCTGACGATGAACTCCTCGCCGGAGGCGGCGGCGCTCAGCACCTTGCCGAGGAATCCCTCCGGGGCGTGCGGGTTGTCATCGATGATGACGATGTCTCCGAGGGTGAGCCCGGTGACCTGGGCCGGGGGATTGTGGAACACCAGGGTCCGGCCGTCGCGCACATCACGCAGGGTGGCGAGGGCCGCCTGCGACAGCAGGACGGGGTCGCGTTTCACCGTCACTTTGGGGATGATGCTCCCGGTCGCGCTACTGGCCGTCCCGTTTCCCGAGGCGTTGGCGGCCCGCACGGTGAAGGCGTAGGCGGTCTCCGGGTTCAAGCCCGAGATGGTGGCGGTGGTGGTGGCTGCGGCGGTGGTGACGCTGTGACCGCCCGGGGTGGCGCTCACCGTGTAGCCGGTGACCGGACCGGTGCCGGTGTCGACCGGCGGTTGCCAGGAGATCTCGGCCGTCCCCGTGGTGGGCACGCCGACCAGGACCTGCTCCGGCGCCCCGGGGGGCCGGTTGGCCGAAGGGGTGACCGCCTCGACGGCCGACGGCGTGCTGTCTCCCGCGCTGTTGCGGGCCACGACGGTGACGGTGTAGGCCGTCCCGTTGGTCAATCCGGTCAGAGAGACGGTGGTGTCGGTGGCCTCCACCTCCACGGTCACGTCGCCGGGCTGCGCGGTGACCACATAGCCGGTGATGGGCGATCCTCCGTCACCGACCGGCACCCACTGCACGTCGATGCGCCGGTCGAGCGGGAACGCCTGCACACCGGCCGGCCTCAGCGGGACCTTGGCGGGTTCGGGCGTCACCGGGTTGGACGGCCAGGACGCGCTGCCCTCCCCGACGGTGTTGAACGCCGTCACGGTGAAGGTGTACGCGGTGCCGTTGGTCAGCCCGGTCACGATCGTCTCCGTCGCGTCGGGCGCCGTCTCCACACTCGCCGCCCCCGGAGTGGCGGTCACCACGTACCTGGTCAGGCCCGACGCCCCGGTGTCGGGGGGCGTCCACGACACACGCACCGCACCGTCCCGGGGGTAGACGTCCGTGATGAACGGAGCACCGGGCGGGGCCTGCACGGCGGGTGTCACGGGGTTGGAGGGCTCGGACGGTTCGGAGGTGTCGGCCGCGTTGGTCGCCGTCACGGTGAAGGTGTACACGGTGCCGTTGGTCAGTCCGCCGACCGTGGCGGTCAGGGTGGTGCCGGCGACGGTGGCCGTGGCGTTGCCGGGTGTCGCGGTCACCGTGTAGCCACTGATCGTCGAACCGCCGTTGACGGGTGCCTGCCAGGACACGGTCGCGCTGCCGTCACCCGCGGTCGCGGTGACGGCGGTGGGCGGGGCCGGCTTGCCGATCGGGGTCACCGAGGCCGAGGGAGCGGACGGCTCGGAGGTGCCGACGGTGTTGGTGGCGACGACGGTGAAGGTGTAGGCGGTGCCGTTGGTCAGGCCGGTGACGGTGGCGGTGGTCGCCTGGCCGGATACGGTGGCGGTCCGGCCGCCGGGCGCGGCCGTGACGGTGTAGCCGGTGATGGACTTTCCACCGGTGTCGGCCGGGGCCGTCCAGGACACCGTGGCCTTGCCGTCGCCGCCTTCGACGGTGACGGCGGTGGGGGCGCCCGGAGGTCCGGCCGGCGTCACGGCGGTCGAGGGTTGCGAGGCGGGGCCGGTGGTCTGGCCGTTGGTGGCGGTGACGGTGAAGGTGTAGGCGGTGCCGTTGGTCAGGCCGGTGACGGTGGCGGTGGTCGCCTGGCCGGATACGGCGGCGGTCCGGCCGCCGGGCGCGGCCGTGATCGTGTAGCCGGTGACGGTTCCGCCGGGGGCGGTCCAGGAGACCGTGGCCTGCCGGTCGCCGGGGACCGCGGTGACGTCGGTGGGCGCCTCCAGCCCCGGCGCCGGGATGACGGGGTTGGACGGAGCCGATTCCGGGCCGGGGCCGGCGGTGGTCCGCGCGGTGACGGTGAAGGTGTAGGCGGTGCCGTTGGCCAGGCCGGTGACCGTGGCGGAGGTGCGGTCGGCCGTGACGACGAGAGTCGTGCCACCCGGCGTGGTGGTGACGGTGTAGCCGGTGATCGGTGAGCCGCCGGTGTCGGCCGGGGCGGTCCAGGACACCGTGGCCTTGCCGTCGCCGCCGTTCGCGGTGACGTTGGTGGGGGCACCAGGTGTGGTGTTCGGGGTGGCCGGCGCGCTGGACGCCGACGCGGTACCGGTTCCGACGGCGTTCGTCGCCTTGACCGTGAAGGTGTAGGCGGTGCCGTTGGTCAGCCCGGTGATCGTGGCGGTCAGGGTGGTGCCGGCGACGGTGGTCGTGGTGTTGCCGGGCGTGGTGGTGACGGTGTAGCCGGTGATCGGTGAGCCGCCGGTGTCGGCCGGGGCGGTCCAGGTGACGATGACCTGCCGGTCGCCCGCCGTGGCGGTCACCGCCGTGGGCGGAGCCGGTGGGCCGACCGGCGTCACGCTGGGCGAGGGCTGGGAGGCCGGGCCGGAACCCGCGGCGTTGGCGGCGACGACGGTGAAGGTGTAGTTGGTGCCGTTGGTCAGGCCGGTGACGGTGGCGGTGGTCGCCTGGCCGGATACGGTGGCGGTCCGGCCGCCGGGCGTGGCGGTGACGGTGTAGCCGGTGAGGGCCATTCCCCCGGTGTCGGCCGGGGCGGTCCAGGTGACGGTGGCCTGCCTGTTACCCGCGGTGCCCTGAACCGCGGTCGGTGCGCCGGGCAGACCACCCAATGCGGTGATCGCCCAGAGTTGTGCGTCTTTGGCGGCGCAGGCGACCTGGATGATCTGTGCCATGTTGGTCAGGGCCGCGTCCTTGACGGCCGCGCAGAGGTTGCTGGCCTTGTTCTTCAGCCGGGTTCCGCCGGACAGTTCCAGCACCTGCCAGCTCTGGGCGTCGGCGTTGTTGCAGACGACCTGCTGGAGTTGTGTTCCGGGGTCGGGGCTGGCGTAGGGCACGTCCAGGCATTTGCCGGAGTTGACGTTCTTCAGGGTGTAGAAGCCGTCGCCTGTCCCGGTGAAGGTCCAGTTCTGTCCCGCGGCGCCGTTGCACTCCCACTGTTGCAGCTTGATCCCGTCGGCCTGCGAGCTCGCGGGCACGTCCAGGCACAGCCCGCTGTTGATGTTCACCGCCCGCCGGCCCACCCCGTCGGCCAGATCGAGTGGTGCCCGGGTGATGACCGCCCAGAGCTGCGCGTCGCCGGCGGCGCAGGCGACCTGGATGATCTGTGCCATGTTGGTCAGGGCCGCGTCCTTGACGGCCGCGCAGAGGTTGCTGGCCTTGTTCTTCAGCCGGGTTCCGCCGGACAGTTCCAGCACCTGCCAGCTCTGGGCGTCGGCGTTGTTGCAGACGACCTGCTGGAGTTGTGTTCCGGGGTCGGGGCTGGCGTAGGGCACGTCCAGGCATTTGCCGGAGTTGACGTTCTTCAGGGTGTAGAAGCCGTCGCCTGTCCCGGTGAAGGTCCAGTTCTGTCCCGCGGCGCCGTTGCACTCCCACTGTTGCAGCTTGATCCCGTCGGCCTGCGAGCTCGCGGGCACGTCCAGGCACAGCCCGCTGTTGGCGTTCACCGCCCGCCGGTCCACCCCGTCGGCCAGGTTCACCGACGTGCTGATCGTCCAGATTTGTGCGGGCTGGTCGGCGCAGGCGATCTGGACGATCTGGGCGGTGTTGGTCAGGGCCGCGTCCTTGACCGCCATGCAGAGGCCGTTGGCCTTGTTCTTCACCTGGAATCCGGTGGCCGACTCGACGGTCTGCCAGTTCTGGGCGTCGGAGCCGTTGCAGACGACCTGCTGGAGTTGTGTTCCGGGATCGGGGCTGGCGTAGGGCACGTCCAGGCATTTGCCGGAGTTGACGTTTCTCAGGGTGTAGAAGCCGCCGGGCGTCGCGGTGAACGTCCAACTCTGTGCTGTGGCGCCGGTGCATCCCCACTGTTGCAGTTTGATGCCGTCGGCCTGCGACGCCGCGGGCACGTCCAGGCACAGCCCGCTGTTGGTGTTCGCCAGTCGCCGGCCCACCCCGTCGGCCAGGTCGGCCGCGGCGGCGGACAGCCGATAGGGCAGGGCGGGGCTGAGAACCAGCAGCAGTCCTGCGGTCGTGAGCAGGGCGACCCAGGGCAGGGCGTTCCGCCAGGAAAGCTTCGACGATGACCATCCACGCACGCCGGCCTCCTCGATGATGCTCACGATCACAGGTGCTGCCGCACATGACTCATCGCCGTGCATCAGAGTTCAAGATCCGCTACGAAGCTATACGAATGGTTTTTAAGGCGACATACCGCGAAAGATTGATCTATTCCTGCAACTGCAGCGGTATATCGGGTACATCGCCCGCGGTATCCGGAGGCGGTCACGATTTCCTGCCGTCCGGTCAGGAGATCCGCCGGAAATCTCTGGGCGCCCCGGCCGCAGGGCGAGAACCCACCCCGGACGCCCGAGTCGGCGAACGAGGTGAGCACTCACATCAGACCGGCGGTTGCTTCCGGCGGGACCAGGCGTTCAGACGTCGCGTGAGTTCCACGCGGCTCGGAAGCTCTCCGCCAGGTGTCGTAGCCCCGGTTCGATCCGCTCCGCCGGGATGGCGCCGTACCCGAGCACCAGCCCCGCCCGCGCTGGGGCCTCGCCATAGTAGGGGGCGAGGTCCTGCAGTGCGATCCCCGCCTGGTTCGCGTACGCCGTGACGCGGTTCATGTCGACCCCGGCGTCCGAGGTCAGGTGGGCGCAGAGGTGCAGGCCGGCGGCCGAGGGGATCGGCTCCAGCCAGTCGCGGAAGTCCCGCCGGAGCGTGGCGAGGATCCGCTCGCGGCGGGCCGCGTACTCGCGGGTCGCCTTGCGGACGTGTCGCCCGAGCAGGCCCTCGCCGATGAACCCGGCCAGCGCCGCCTGGGTGGGAAGCTCGCCGTGCCAGTCGGTGAGTTGCCTGGCCCTGCGGAGCGCGGGCTGGAGCGAGGCGGGGGCGACCAGGAAGCCCAGCCGCAGCATCGGCAGCATCGTCTTGGAGAAGGAACCGACGTAGATGACGTGGCCGCTGCGGTCCAGGCCCTGCAGCGGTTCCAGCGGGCGGTCCTCGAAACGGAACTCGCTGTCGTAGTCGTCCTCGATCACCACGGCACCCCGCCGCTCGGCCCATTCGAGCAGCGCGGCGCGGCGGCCGAGCGACATCGGGGTGCCCAGCGGGAACTGGTGCGAGGGCGTGACGTAGACAAGGCGGGCGGAGTCGGGGAGGGCGGACACGTCCAGGCCCTCACCGTCGACCGGCACCCCGGTGACCCGCGCGCCCAGTGACCGGAACAGCAGCCTGGCCGGCGGGTAGCCGGGTTCCTCGACCGCCACGCGGCAGCCGGGCTCGATCAGCACGCGGCCGATCAGGTCGAGCGCCTGCTGGGCCCCCTGGGTGACGAGCACGTCGGCGGCGCTCGCCCGTACCGAGCGGGAGATCCCGATGTGGCGGGCGACGGCCTCCCGCAGGCCCATATGTCCTGAGGGGTCGCCGTAGCCGGTGGAGCGCACCAGCGCCGGGCGCAACTCGCGGGCGACGAGCCTGCGCCACGTTTCGAGCGGGAACAGCCGGGCGTCGGGGACGCCCACCCTGAAGTCTTGAACTCCTCTCCGGCCTGAAGGCTGGAGAGTCTTCCCATCGCATTGCTTACGCGGCGCGTGGGGGTTGACGCTTCGCGGACCGGGTAACCCCGAGGTCTCCACGTCCTGACACCGCTGTTCCATCGGCGTTGTTGATGTTGATCGCGGCGTTGGTGTCGGCATGGCCGATCCACCCGCAATCAGGGTTGCGGCACGCGAACGTGGTTCCGTCGCGGTTGGCGGCCTCGCGGTGACCGCACCGGTGGCAGGTCTGCGAGGTGTATGGGGCGGGGACCTTGACGACCTGCCCGCCCCGGTCGCGGGTTTTGTACTCCAGCAGGGTCACGGTGTGCCCCCAGGCCTCCCCGGCGATCTTCCGATTCAGCCCGCTCTTTTGGGCGACGTTGACGCCGGGATGCTCGATCGTGCCTTTCGCGGATTTAAGCATGTTCGCGATCAGGAGTTTCTCCACCTTGATCACACCGAACGCGCTGGCGAGTTCGGTGGTGGTCTGGTGCTGCCAGTCCACGGCTCGGCGCTTGGCTTTCGCGCGCAGCCGGGCGATCTGGTCGTAGGTGCGCCTCAGCCGTTTGGACGTGGGCTGACCGGGAGTGCGAGCACGGCGCTGGCGTGCGGACTTCTTCTCCACGCGGCGCAGGTGTTCCTTCTCGCCACCGGTGAGCCAGTCCCTGTGTTCGCGCGTGGTGCCGTCCGACAGGGCCAGGGCGACGGTGATTCCCCGGTCGATCCCGACCTGCGGGCCAGGGTGGCAGAGCGGGGCAGGCACCTGGCGTTCGGTCCGGAACACGATGTGCCAGCCGTCGGCTTCTTTGACCAGGCGGGCTCCGGTGATCCGCCCGGCAGGGCCGCCCTTGGTGAGGCCGGGCAGGTCCTTGGTCCACCGAAACCGCACCCGCCCGACCTTGGGCAGATTGACCGCGCCCCAGCGCCGGTTGACCCGCTTGATCTGCAGGTCGCGGGCCTGGGGGACATCCACGGTCATCCGGGAGCGGAGTCGGCTCTTGAAGATAGGCCGTTTCGCCGGGTGGTCGGGGTTGAGGAAATTCGCCCACGCCTGCCGATACGTTCTCAGCACCGCTTGGGCTGCCTGGGCGGGCAGTTGGCCCATCCAGTCGATCTCGTGGCGGGCCGCCCGGATCGCCTCGTCGCAGTCCTTGACCGAGGCCAGACGGCCCTGGCGGAAGGTGAAGTACTCATGCAGCAGGTTCCACAGCGCGCGGGCGGTGTGCGCCTGACCATCCAGCACGGCCACCTGTGCCGCGCTCAGGTCGAGACGCGCCACGTGCGCCCGGGTCTGCTTCACCAACTCCACGCGCTCATCGTATCGTTTGGTTTATGTCACCGCGCTGGAATCCGAACCCCGACGTCCGGAGCGGACGTCATGTCGTTCATCACCTTCACGCGCACTTGGTGTTCGTCACCAAGTACCGGCGGGGGGTGTTCACGAACGAGATGCTGGCCCGCTGCGAGGAGATCATGCGGGAGGTGTGCGCGGACTTCGAGGTCGAGTTGCGTGAGTTCAACGGCGAACACGACCATGTCCACCTACTGATCCACTACCCGCCGAAGGTCGCCCCATCCAAACTGGTCAACAGTCTCAAGGGCGTCTCGGCACGGCTCCTGCGCAAGGAGTATGCCGCGCATGTCCGCAGCCATCTGTGGGATGGACACTTCTGGTCCGGGTCCTACTTCGCCGGATCAGTCGGCGGTGCACCACTCGCGGTACTCAAGCAGTACATCGAGCAGCAGCAACGTCCCGTGTGACCTGAGGGTGAAGGCGCGGTCGCGTCCTAGCGGGCACTCTCGCGCGGGCCTTCACCCTGGCCTGAAGGCCGAAGCACTGGCCAGCAATCTGGTAGACCGGCTCCGTCCGGTTCGCTCGGCGGAGTGGCAGGGCCACCAGAGGTGGCGGGGGAGCATGCCGTTGCCCTTGCCGGTCGCCTCGATGGTGACCGGGTACGGGGCGGCGACGACCTCGGCTCGGCCGACGCGTCATGCCGCAGGGCTCCCGTGATATCGCGTTCGGCGCTTTTCGCGGAACAGAATCGCGGCAACCGGCATTTAAGGTGAATTGTCTACTCGTACATAAAATGCGAAGAAATCCCGTCGAGATGGATTCGGTTTTCTCTGAAATGCCATCTGTTTGCTGACTCGAAAATGGGGGGCGTGTTTTCCTTTTTGGTGTGCGGGTATTTCCGATTCGGATCACTGGAAATGATAAAAAATCGGATTCTCGCTGCAAAGGGAAATAAGTTGATTCCTCATGGGAGTGAGCCGGCCGGGGGTCCTGTCGGCCGCCGCCTCTTGAAGTATGCCGTCGTCGTGACCACGGCGGGGACGGTGCTGTTGAGCCAGGCACCGGTGAGTGCGATGGCCGAGCCCGTGCCGGGCGCTTCGGCCGGAGCGGTCGTCAAGGGTGGCGGTCCCGTCGCATCCGTCGATCACCACGGGGAGTGCCGTCGCAGACCTTGCCGCCGTTGCGGCCGTCCGTGCCACCGTTGTCACGGATTCTGCGAGCGCGGACGGCGGGGGCGTAAGGGGATACAGGGCGTTCCGGGACGCCGAGGCCCCCAGGGGCCGGAGGGACCGGAGGGCGAGAGGGGCCCGATGGGTTTTCCGGGACCGCAGGGCGAACGGGGGCCGGAAGGTAAGAGGGGCCCACAGGGCCACCCGGGTTCGGAAGGTCCGGCGGGCCCGCAGGGGGCTCGGGGTGAGAAGGGTGATCCGGGTGCCCAGGGTCCGGCGGGTCCGCAGGGGGAGAAGGGTGAGCAGGGGCCGGCGGGTGCTCAGGGGGTGCGGGGTCTTCAGGGACTGACAGGTCTGCAGGGTCTGACAGGTCTGCAAGGTCCGGCGGGGCCGGCGGGGCCGCAGGGCGAGCAGGGGGATCCGGGGCCGGTGGGTGCTCCGGGTGAGAAGGGTGATCCGGGTGCCCAGGGTCCGGCGGGTCCGCAGGGGGAGAAGGGTGATCCGGGGCCGGTGGGTGCTCCGGGTGAGAAGGGTGATCCGGGTGCCCAGGGTCCGGCGGGTCCGCAGGGGGAGAAGGGTGATCCGGGGCCGGCAGGTGCTCCGGGTGAGAAGGGTGATCCGGGCGCTCAGGGTGAGAAGGGCGAGCAGGGGGATCCGGGCCCGATGGGTCCGCCGGGGCCGGGGGGCGGTATCGACTCGGCCATCCAGGGCGACACCGAATACCTCGGCTATGTGCCGGGCGACGGCCGGACCCTGCTCAGGGATCCGAGGACCACCCCGAACTGGCACGACCTCTCGTCCGTGCCCGGTTATCCGGGCAACGTGATCGGTATCACCCTGGCGGCGCTGGGAGGCAGCCTGTACGTCGACATGTTGAGCACCGACGGCAGGGTCATGCAGACGATCTGCAGGATCAGGCCGGTCCCCGGCCACGGGGGAAACCCGGCATGGCCCGGCAACTGCGGCACTTTCGTCAATCTGACGCCGCCCACGGGACGGACGACCGGGACACGGATCTACTGGACCGTTCCGGGAGGCGGCTGAGAACACGGAGGCGGCCGAACACGGAGGCGGCCGAACACGGTGGGGCACGGGCCTGCCGAACCGTCCCGTGACGCCGCAGGCGGATGATCGCGAACATCCTTTCGTGATCATCCGTCTTCTCTGCCACCGGGGGACCGGCCCGATGTCCCGGCCCAGGCCCTGTGGCCGATGTGCTTCCCCGGTGTCACCGGCGGTCGCGGCGGCGGCGTAGCAGGTGCCGGACGATCAGCCCGGCGACCAGGACGACCAGGGCGATGAGCAGGTAGGTGAAGTAGCGGGCGATCTCGTCGTACACCTCGCCGATGTAGTTGCCCACGGTGTACCCCAGCACCGTCCACACCGTGACCCACAGCGCCGCGCCGAGGGTGTTGAACGCCAGGAAACGGAGCCAGGGCATGCCGATGGTGCCCGCGACGATGCCGTTGACCTCGCGCAGTCCCGCGATGAAGCGGGCGACGACGACGACCTTGCCGCCGTGCCGTTCGAAGAACCGCTCCGCCTTCTGGAAGCGTTCCGGGGGCAGCAGGACGTAGTGGCCCCAGCGGCGGATGAAGGCGCGACCGCCGGTGCGGCCGATCAGGTAGCCGAGGTTGTCCCCGGCCACCGCGGCCAGCACCGCGATCGGCACGATGGCGGCGAGGTGCAGTTGCCCGGCCCCGGCGTAGATCGCGGCGGTGAGCAGGATCGTCTCCCCGGGGACGGGGACGCCGAAGTCCTCCATGAAGATCAGCGTGCCGACGGCCAGGTAGCCGTAGTGGTCCAGCAGCGGTGCCAGATGGGCCAGCGGGCCGGGTAGCGGTGGAGCCATGCTGTCACTCTATGGGGTTGTTTGATTACTATGTGCCCCGATTCGGTGCGAGGGTGGCCCGGGATGTCGTCTTGCTGGTGAACATTCTGATCTGTTTTAGGCATTTAATGGCCATATATCCGATAGATGACTATTTAGGGGGAAAGTGGCCAGTGAGCAGGCGGCATGAGCACTCGTCAAAACCACGGCGAGGCGTCTACAGTCAGGGCTGACAGAGCGACAGGGAGAAGGAACGACCTCCCCGCCGACAGGAGCAGGC